>NZ_JAAKOE010000026.1:0-57187 GCF_049171255.1 Aeromonas sp. 603757
GGTCGTTACTGGGATCGAACCAGTGACCCCCTCCTTGTAAGGGAGGTGCTCTCCCAGCTGAGCTAAACGACCTGGGAATTCTGTCTCCACCGAGTGGAGAAAATGGTGGGTCGTGCTGGATTCGAACCAGCGACCAATTGATTAAAAGTCAACTGCTCTACCGACTGAGCTAACGACCCTCACCACAACCAGTTCCGACTGCATTACTGCTTCGGCTCTGACGGCGGCCTATATTACGGATTTAAATTTCCGGTGCAACAGAAAATTCGTAATTTAAATCCGTTTGCTCACTGTGCGTACAAATGCAGGCTGTTTTTACAGTAGCGTTACGAAAACAGTGACATACAGCAATGTTACAGCTTGGCCAGACTCTGTTTGGCCAACTGGGCCGGCGAGGTGTTGGGATAGCCCTTGATCACCTGCTCATAGAAGGATTTGGCTTCCGCCTTCTTGCCATCCAGCTGCGCCAGCATACCCAGCTTCAGCAACGCATCGGCTCGCTTGGGGGATTTGCTGTATTTGTTGGCCACGGTCGAAAACTGGGCCGAGGCACCGGCTCTGTCCCCCTTGTTGAACAGCAACTGGCCGAGCCAGTAGTGTGCATTGGGAACATAGCCCGAATTGGGGTACTGCTTGATGAAGCCTTGGAAAGCCGGAATGGCTTTGTCGTAGTTCTTCTCTTTGAGCACCATGTTGACCGCTGCGTCGTAGGCCTGGTTCTCATCCTGATTGGTTGAGTAATTGGCGGCAGCAGCCGGTGTGGCAGCAGCAGGGGCCGGGGTGGCTGGAGCAGCTTGCTGGCTGCTGGCAACCTTGTCGAGCTCCTGATAGAGCTGACGCTGGCGCTCTTGCGACTGCTCCATCTGGTAGGTCTGCTGCTCCAGCTGACCACGCAGCTCGGAAACCTCCCCTTGCAGGGAGTCGACCTGTTGCTGCAATTCAGCTTGCAGCCGCAGACGGGCATTGAGGGTGCGCTCCAGCAGGGCAACCCGATCTTCCAGGCTACCGGTGGGCACGATGGCGCCGTTGTTGCCGCTAAGGACAACCCCACCACTTGAGTCACCGCCCAGATCGCTGACCGGTGCCGCAGCTTGCGCATTCAGAGCAACCATTACGGCCAGCGCAACAACCGCTTGCTTGTACACAGATTTCATTCGGATCAAACCTTAGCGTTTAGTACAGATAAAACGGCCAGCGCCATCGTCGCTCGCATATACAGATTTCATTCGGATCAAACCTTGGCGTTTAGTGCAAATAAAACGGCCATCGAAATGGCCGCTTGCATATAAACGAACTTCGTTCGGTTCAAACCTTAGTAAACCAGAACCGCGCGGCGGTTTTTGGCAAAGGCATCCTCGGTGTGGGACAGATCCAGCGGCTTCTCTTCGCCATAGCTGACGATGGAGAGCTGCTCGGCCTGCACACCCAGGGTTTGCAGATACTTGGCAACAGCCTTGGCACGACGCTCGCCCAGGGCGATGTTGTACTCCGGAGTACCGCGCTCATCGGCGTGACCTTCGATCAGGACTTTCACGCTCGGGCGCTCGCGCAGGTAGCTGGCGTGGGCATCCAGCAGATCAGCGTACTGACCCTGGATATCGTAACCGTCGAACGGGAAGTAGATCACGTTGTCACGCTGCAGTGCTTCGAACTTCTGACGCATCTGCTCTTCCGGGGACAACATGCCGTTGGCGCCGCCGGTTTGTACACCGCCCATGCCGTCGGTCATACCTGATTCGGCGCCAGCGGCGTCGGAATCAGAAGAAGAACTACAAGCGGCCAGGGTGAACAGTGGCAGTGCGATGGCCAAACCCTTGAGCAGTTTATTGAGTTGCATGCTATTTCCTTAAACCTTTATAACAAAACAAAAAACAATTGGATTTTTATCAATTCAAGAAGGGCGACCAAGCTGGTGCACGAATTTCACCGCTACTGGTCGGAAGCACAGCCTTGAAGCGACCATCAGTCGACACCAACGCGAGACTCTTACGACCCTGATAGATGGTGGCATAAATGATCATGCTGCCATTGGGAGCCACACTTGGCGACTCATCCAGAGCACTCTGGGTCAGGACCAGCAGGGCATTGTTTTCCATGTCCTGACGGGCAATACGATACTGTCCCTGAACACGGGTCACCATCACCATGATTTTGCCATCAGGAGTGATGGATGCACCCTGGTTGGATTCACCTTCCCAAGTCATCCGGCGAGTCATACCAGTCGCCAAATTTACGCTATAAATCTGGGGTTTGCCACCACGTTCAGAGGTGAACAACAAATTTTGCCCGTCCGGCATCCAGGAGGGCTCGGTGTCGATCACGCGGCTGGTAGTGACGCGGGTAAGCTGCTTGCTAGCGACATCAACCACATAGAGGTTGGGTGAACCATCTTTGGAGAGAACGATAGCCAGACGACGACCATCAGGAGACCACTCAGGGGCCCCGTTAATGCCACGGAAACTGGTGATCAGGCTGCGCTGCTGGGTGTAGATATCCTGCACATAGATTTCGGACTTCTGGTTCTCGAAGCTCACGTAGGCCAGCTTGCTGCCATCCGGTGACCAGGAGGGAGACATCAACGGCTCGCGAGAGCGCAGCAGAGTCTTCTCGTTGTAACCGTCGTAGTCAGAAATGCGCAGCTGGTACGGGAACTGGGTACCCTGCTGTACGGAGACGTAAGCCAGACGGGTCAGGAAGGCACCGCGCTCGCCAGTCAGACGCTCATAGACGATGTCGGAGATACGGTGGGCAAACTGACGCATCTGGGCACCCGGGATGGTCGCCATGCGGCTATCCAGGATGTAACCGTTGCTCTCGCCACCTTGCGCCTTGGCCAGCTGGCCTTTCAGCACATCGACCAGCTCGAAGTTGACCTTGTAGGTGCCGTCACCTACTGCCGAAATGGAACCCACCACCACGGCTTCAACCCCTTGGGAGGCCCAGGGAGCGAAGTTGATCTCGCTGCTGCTGCTCGGGGTCTGCGGCATCTGGCCACGGGCCAGCGGCTTGAATTTGCCACTGCGCATCAGGTCGTTGGAGACCACTTCCGCGATGTCCTGCGGCAACTGCCCGTTGCCTTCCCACTTGAAGGGGGCGACGGCGATGGGGCGTGCGCTATCAATACCGCCGGTGATGACGATGTCCAAGGCCGCCTGGGCACTCTGGCCCAGCAACAAACAGCCAACCAAAGCAAAAAATACTTTTCTGATCATGGCTTAAATACTCGGTTCCAATAAAGATGAGAGGTTAAATTCCTTTCTCGGCGAGAGGTTGCCAACCGGAGGCAAGCAACCTCGTTTTATCACGCTTAGATACTCGGTTCTAACTTCAGGTTAAATTCCTTCAACATCTCGAATGCCGCAGGATCCTTGGGCACTGGCAGTTGATTGGCTTTCAAGACAGCCGCCTTACCCGAACGACAGACCGCCGGGTCACCCTGGCCGTTATCTACCGATATGACAAAGCCACTGCTCGCAAGACGTACGCCGATAGTACATGTTTTGCCCCGCATGGTGGGATCCAAAATCATATACCGCTCAACAGTGGCCTTGATGAGCGCCGCATACTTGTCGACCTCACCTTGTGCCGCTGCAGAGGCAGCCTGGCTGCGGGCATTGGCTTCAGCCGCCAGCTGCTGCTGCATCATGGCTTCCATCTCTTTTTGCAGTCTGGCCTCCTCGGCCGCTTTGCGTTTGCGTTCTGCCGCGATCTTGGCCTGCTTCTCGGCTTCAGCCTTGGCTTTCTTCTCTGCGTCAGCTTTTGCCTTTTTGGCTGCCTCTTCCTTGGCCTTCTTCTCAGCCTCGGCTTTGGCTTTATTCTCAGCCTCTGCCTTGGCTTTCTTCTCTGCCTCAGCCTTGGCCTTCTTGTCAGCTTCCGCTTTCTTGGCTTTGGCCTCCTCGGCTTTAGCCTTCTCTTCCGCCTGTTTGTTCTCGAGCTCTTTCTTTTTCTTCAGCGCCAGTGCCTTGGCCTCTTCAGCAGCCTTGCGCTCGGCTTCCGCCTTCTTGGCCTTCTGCTCTTCCAGCTTGCGGGCCTCCTCGGCTTTCTGCGCCTTCTCTTCCGCCCGCTTCTGCTCGGCAACTTTTTTCTGCTTCTCAGCCTCGGCCTTGCGGGTCGCCTCTTCTGCTTCTTTCCGCTTGGCCTCGGCAATACGCAGCCGTTCCTGCTGCTGGGCTAGTTCGCGTTTGGCAAGATCCGTATCTTCCTTATCCTTCTCTTTCTCTACCTTCTGCGGCTTGGGCTGAGCTTTCTGCTGCTGGATCTGCTTGGCCTGCTCGTTGAGGAAGTTCTCATCAAGCATGACGGCATTGACGATCTGCCCCTTCGATTCGGGTCGTTTCGGTTTGCTGAAATCGAGCCCGACAAACAGGATGATGCCGATGATCAGGTGCAGCAGAAACGACGCGATGAGATAACCGGAAATACCACGCTTCACATCCATCTCCGTTAGTTCACCGGATCTGTCATCAGGCCAACCTGAGGCACGCCCGCATTCTTGAGGGCCACCATCAACAGGATCACCTCTTCGTAGCGCACGGCCTTGTCACCCGCGACCACCACGGGGGCATTCTGGTTGATCGCCAGATAGCCCATGGCTTTTTCGGTGATGTATTGCTGCATCGCCTCTGGCGTGCCACTTGGCACCGGCTCGTCATCGGCTTCGCCAGCCTTGATGACATACTCGCCTTCGGTATTGACGCTGACGATGAAGGGCGGCTTGGCATCTTCCGGCAACTGCTCGGACTCAGCCTGCGGCAGATCCACCTTGACCCCTTGCGTGATCACCGGCGTGACCGCCATAAAGATGATAAGCAGCACCAGCATGACGTCGATATAGGGAACCACGTTGATCTCGGCCACCTTCTTGCGCCGGATCCGCTGATAGGTTTGCATTACTGATCACCCTGCTGCTGAGCAATTTGACGGTTCAGAATGGTGGTGAACTCGTCCATGAAGTTGGCGTAGGCGTTCTCCAGCCGCTCGACCTTGTTGGAGAAGCGGTTGTAGAAGATTACCGCCGGGATAGCGGCAAACAGACCCATGGCGGTCGCAATCAGCGCTTCCGCGATACCCGGTGCCACCATCTGCAGGGTGGCCTGCTGCACCTGACCCAGGGCGATAAAGGCGTTCATGATCCCCCATACGGTACCGAACAGACCGATATAGGGGCTGATGGAGCCGATGGTCGCCAGCACCGGCAGGTTGGATTCCAGATCATCTACCGCGCGGGAGAGGGAGACGCGCATGGCGCGGTAGGTACCATCCATCACCGCATCCTGACCACGGGCACCGGCCTTGAGCAAGCGGGCATACTCCTTGAAGCCGGAGTAGAAGATATCTTCCATGCCTTCGATGTCATCGCGGCGGGAAGAGGACTCCTGATAGAGGCGATTGAGATCGACCCCTGACCAGAAGCGATCTTCAAACTGTTCCGATGCGAGATTGGCCGCCTTGATCGCCTTGGAACGCTGGATAATCAGCGCCCAGGAGACAATAGACATGCTCATCAGGGTGATCATGACCAGTTTTACCAACAGGCTGGCTTGCCAAAACAGGCCAATAAACGAAATTTCAGCGTGCACTTAACAGCACTCCCTTGATTTTTTCAGGTATAGCTACAGGTTTCATTTGCGGACGACTTACACAGGCTATCTGTACCAAAGCCTGGGTGACGAGTCGTCCATCAGCCGCCAGGATCTGCTGCGAAAAACGCAGGGATGCGCGTTTCACTTCAATCACTTGCGTTAATACATTCAATAGTTCATTAAAACGGGCCGCCGAGCGGAAATCGATCTCAGTTCGGCTCACCACGAAGGCATATCCCTCCTGCAGCCAGACGTCCTGTTCGACCCCTTTGGCACGAAGAAACTCGGTGCGAGCACGTTCCATAAACTTGAGATAATTGGCGTTGTAGACGATGCCCCCGGCGTCGGTGTCTTCGTAGTAGACACGCACCGGAAACTCAAAGACTTCCCCCATAACAATCTGTGATCCATTCGACAGTCAGATGGGGGGCTATCATAGCGCAGGGCTGAATAGGAAAGAAGCAGGGGGAGGCAGGGAAATCCTGCCTCCCCCCGTTTTTTATGAAAGGAAATATGAATGTGTCAGCCAGAGGCCATACAACAAACTGGGCCAGGCGAGCCAGGGATTGAACAGCACACGTCCGGGCAGGCTTTTCAGATGAAAGCCAAGCCCGTTAAGTACGCCACAACAGACGGCCCACATCAGCCAGGGAGCAAGCCAGAGACCATGCTCGCTGGTGTTGGCCGCGATCAGATTGGGGGCCTGTAAAATAGCGACGGCCAACAAGGCCGCCGCGAGTAACATCAACCCCTGCCACGGCTGCCGCTCCAGTGGAGCGGCGAGCCTGGCGAGTCGATCACTTGTTTTCATCGATCTGACGATCCATGTTCTCGGTGTGTTCCAGCCACAGCGCATTGATGATGCCAAATGCACAGGCCAGCAACAGCCCCAGGATCCAGGTGAAATACCACATTGTCAGCGCACCTCTTAATAGAGAGATTGTTGGTTATCTTCGATGTGCTTGTTGGTTACCCGGCCAAACATCTTGATGTAAGTCCAGATGGTGTAACCCAGCACAATCGGTACGAAGACTGCTGCAGCCACGGTCATCACCTGCAAGGTGTTGAAGGAGGCGGTAGCATCCCACATGGTCAGGCTCAGTGACGGCTCAAGGCTTGAGGGCATCACAAACGGGAACATGGAGAAACCGGCAGTGAGGATGACCCCGGCAATCGCCAGCGAGGAGCTGGTAAACGCCAGCCAGCCGATGTTCATACGGGCAAACAGCGCAGTCAGCAGGCTCATGGCAAGACCCAGTACAGGGGCAGCCACCATCCACGGATAGAGGGTGTAGTTGTTCATCCAGGCGCCAGCCTGCAGGACAACTTCCTTGTTCATCGGGTTGGATACTGCGTCAGTCGCGGCAGCCTTGACGATGACATACCCTTCCATACCGCTTACCCACCAACCCGCGGCAGCAAACAGCACCAGGGTCACCAGTGAGCAGATCATGGCGGCAGTGCGGGAACGCGCCAGCACTTCACCATCGGTCTTCATCATCAACCAGGTTGCACCCTGGGTGAGCAGCATGAACAGGCTCACCAGACCAGCCAGAATGCCGAACGGGTTCAGCAGGCCAAAGAAGTTGCCGTGATAGGTCAACATCATGAACTGGTTAAACTCGAATGGAACGCCTTGCAACAGGTTGCCAAAGGCCACACCAAAGACGATGGGCGGTACGGCGCTACCGGCGAACAAGGCCCAGTCCCAGTTGCTGCGCCATTTTGCATCAGCACGCAGCGAGCGGTACTTGAAACCGACCGGACGCAGGAACAGCGCCATCAAGGTCAGGATCATGGCGATGTAGAAGCCGGAGAAGGTCGCGGCATACACCATCGGCCAGGCGGCGAACAAGGCGCCACCGGCAGTGACCAGCCAAACCTGGTTACCTTCCCAGTGCGGCCCCATGGTGTTGAGCATCACGCGGCGCTCGACATCTTTCTTGCCGACGAACGGGAGCAGTGCGCCTACCCCCATGTCGAAGCCGTCAGTGATGGCAAAACCGATCAGCAGTACGCCGACCAGAGCCCACCAGATGACACGCAGAGTTTCGTAATCAAACATGGTCGCTCTCCTTATGCCTTGATCTGTTCAAAGTGATACTTGCCAGTCTTCAGGCTGCTGGGGCCAAGACGGGCATACTTGAACATCAGGTACATCTCGATAACCAGAAGTACGGTATAGAACAGGCAGATACCGATCAGAGAGAACCAGATCTCGGCTGCAGGCAAGTTGGATGCAGAGAGGGAAGTCGGCAACACCTCTGCAATGGTCCACGGTTGGCGACCATATTCGGCAACAAACCAGCCAGCTTCGATGGCGATCCACGGCAGCGGGATACCCCACAGCAGAGCCTTGAGCAGCCACTTGCGCTGGCCGATCTGGTGACGGGCACTGTCATAGAAGGCCATACCAATCAGTACCAGCATCAGCATGCCGACGGCAACCATGATGCGGAAGGCGAAGAACAGCGGCAGAACCTGCGGGATGGAGTCATCCACGGCGGCCTTGATCTGCTCGTCGGTAGCATCGGTCACATTGCTGGTGTAGCGCTTGAGCAGCAGACCGTAGCCCAGATCCTGCTTCACTTCGTCGAAGCGAGCGCGGGTCTCGTCAGACTTGTCACCGGATTGCAGCTTGGTCAGCAGGTCGTAAGCGGTCATACCGTTACGAACGCGCAGTTCGTGCTCGCTCTTCAGATCTTTAAGACCGGTGACCTGACCGTCCAGAGAACGGGTCGCGATAATGCCCAGCGCATAGGGGATCTTGATGGCGTAGTCGGTGCGCATCTCTTCCTGATTCGGAATACCGAACAGGGTAAAGGCGGCCGGAGCAGGTTCAGTTTCCCACTCGGCTTCGATAGCGGCCAATTTCACCTTCTGCACTTCACCGGTCTCGTAACCGGATTCGTCACCGAGGATCAGCACGGACACGATGGAAGCCATACCGAACGCAGCGGCAATGGCGAAGGAGCGACGGGCAAACGCCACATCACGATTCTTCAGCAGGTAGTAGGAGGAGATACCCAGCACAAACATGGCGCCACAGGTATAGCCAGCCGCCACAGTGTGGACGAACTTGACCTGAGCAACAGGGTTGAGCACCACGTCAGCGAAGCTCATCATCTCCATCCGCATGGATTCGAAGTTGAACTCGGCACCGACCGGGTTCTGCATCCAGCCGTTGGCGACCAGGATCCAGAGGGCGGAGAGGTTGGTACCCAGCGCCATCAACCAGGTGGCAGCCAGATGCTGATGCTTGCTCAGACGATCCCAACCAAAGAAGAACATACCGACGAAGGTGGACTCCAGGAAGAAGGCCATCAGCCCTTCGATAGCCAGCGGGGCCCCGAAGATATCGCCGACATAATGGGAGTAGTACGCCCAGTTCGTCCCGAACTGGAACTCCATGGCCAGACCTGTGGTGACCCCCAGGGCAAAGTTGATACCAAACAACTTACCCCAGAATTTGGTCATGTCCCGGTAGATGGTGTTGTTGGTCATCACATAGACGGATTCCATGATCGCCAGGAGAAAGGCCATTCCCAGCGTCAGGGGTACAAACAAAAAGTGATAAAGGGCCGTCGCAGCGAACTGGAACCGCGATAGGTCTACCACATGCTCAGCAATCATGATGTTTCCTCACCGATTATTGGCACGGCTATTTTAAGTTTTAAGCACAAAGCTTCCGTTGGGGGTTATCGAATGGGCCCCGTTGAGACGGATCACAACAAAACACTTTCAGTAACCACCAATATTAACAACAAGGCAACGCGAAAACACAAACAAAGCTAATGTTTAACAATTAAAAAACAATAAGCTTCAATTTATTCTCGCTCATTATGACCGGGTTTTTATATCACCTTTATTTGATTGAAATCAATGTAAAAGGACCCGCCATACATGGCTTTCAAAGCCATGTTTAATCTATTTCACGATTATTGAAGCGAGCCAGATCACAAAAGATGACAATGCGTAAAATATTGATTTAAATCAATTTAAGAATTTAACATCCGGCCACCCCATTTAATTTGAAAAATGTCGATGACGCGCCTTTTTCCATGTTATCCAGGTCAGGCGAACTGATTCGAAAACTCAATTTAAAACTACAAACAATGCATACTCATGCGAACCAATTTCATCAATCACTACATTAGATAAACTAATTTGAAGGTTGCAATTTTTCTTGTTTGCCCGGGCCGATACGAGCTCCTACAATGCGCCTCGCAGTGAGGGCATACCCTTGGATACAGGCCGGTTAATCCGGGTTCACGGTACGTATTCGACCATCAATTTGAACCTGTCTATTGGAATCGAAGATGAAAAAGTTTGTTGCTAAAACCATCCGTTACTACAAGCTTTCCTTTGTTCAGCTCTATCAACTGAACCGACTCTGAGAGCTCGCGACGGCTCACCTGTTTATTTTCCGGTCTGTGTCCAGACGCACTCACTGTCTGTGAACATCCATCCTGAATTGTCTTTGCCCACCGCATCCGCCGTGGGCTTTTTTTTGCCCGGATAACAAAAAACCGCCTTTGACGGCGGTTTCATGTTCAAACGACTGTTTTTACTTCTCATCTGGTCGCTGAAGACCGAAATGAGCGTAGGCTCGTGTGGTCGCAATCCGTCCTCTGGGTGTACGTTGCAGATACCCTTGCTGGATCAGATAAGGCTCCAGCACATCTTCGATAGTATCTTTCTCCTCCCCGATCGCGGCGGCCAGATTATCGAGACCCACAGGGCCCCCCATAAACTTGTCTATCACAGCCAACAATAACTTGCGGTCCATGAAGTCAAAACCTTCGTTATCGACATCCAGCATGTCCATGGCGCGGGCCGCGATGGGGCCATCGATCCGGCCATCGGATTTGACCTGGGCGAAGTCACGCACTCGTCTTAACAAACGGTTAGCAATCCGCGGCGTACCACGAGAGCGACGAGCGACCTCAATGGCACCATCTTCCGTCATATCTAGCCCCAGACAACGGGCACTGCGGGAGACGATATCGGTCAGATCCTTGACGTTGTAGAACTCCAACCGCTGGACGATACCGAAGCGATCCCGCAGCGGGCTGGTGAGTGAACCAGCCCGGGTGGTGGCGCCAATCAGAGTGAAGGGAGGCAGATCCAGCTTGATGGAACGAGCCGCTGGCCCCTCCCCGATCATGATGTCGAGCTGGTAATCCTCCATCGCCGGATAGAGCACCTCCTCCACCACCGGGCTGAGGCGATGGATCTCGTCGATGAACAGCACATCGTTCGGTTCGAGGTTGGTGAGCAGCGCCGCCAGATCCCCCGCTTTCTCCAGCACCGGGCCGGAGGTGGTCTTGATATTGACCCCCATCTCGTTGGCGACGATGTTGGCGAGGGTGGTCTTGCCCAGACCCGGCGGACCGAAGATCAGCAGGTGATCGAGCGCTTCTCCCCGCTGACGGGCCGCTTCGATAAAGATCTCCATCTGTTCGCAGACGGTATCCTGACCGGTGTAGTCAGCCAGCTTCTTGGGGCGGATAGCCCGGTCAATAATGTCATCCTCACGGGCAGCACTGGCCGAAATGAGGCGGTCTGCTTCAATCATCAACTACCTCATACCAGGCTACGCAGGGATTCACGGATGATATCTTCCACCGACATCCCCTCTTTGGCGATCTTGCTGACAATCTGGCTCGCCTGCTGCGGCTTGTAACCGAGGGCCACCAGCGCACTGGCCGCCTCTTCGGTCACATCCGGTGCCCGCAATTCTGGCTCACTGGCTGGCAGGGTGACCATGGCCGGGGAGAAGAGGTCGTGACTGACCCAGCCCTTGAGGCGATCCTTCATCTCCACCACCAGACGCTCGGCGGTCTTCTTGCCGACTCCCGGCAGTTTGACCAAAGAGCTTATCTCTTCACGTTCGACACTCAGCACGAATTGGGTAGCTGTCATGCCGGAGAGAATAGCCAGCGCCAGCTTGGGGCCGACTCCGTTGGTCTTGATCAGCTCGCGGAACAGCGCCCGCTCCTGTTTGTGGTTAAAACCATAGAGTAACTGGGCATCTTCCCGCACCACGAAGTGAGTGTGGATGGTCGCCTCCTTGCCGATCTCCGGCAAATCATAGAAGCAGCTCATCGGCATATGAACCTCGTAACCAACCCCGCCTACTTCCAGCAAGACCTCGGGGGGCTGCTTCTCAATGACAATGCCTCTCAAGCGACCAATCACGGCTCTCTCCTCACCAATACAACTATTCGCAAATTGGCTCATAGCATAAAGAATAACTGGATAAGTATCCAGCATAGGGCAGCAACCCCCTGGTATCCGGAGAAGCTTTTTCGCAAATTGGCCACCATGCTTGATCTGGTTCAGCCTGCGTGTACGGGATGTTTCTGCACCGTACCGGACTCCGACTGGGCATGAGCCACTACACTAAATCCGTTCGGAACCGAAATTGATGCCAATGCAGATACCAAGGAAGGCCATCATATGAAAATTGTTACCACCGCCAATCTGGGTCTTGCCATCTTGCTCGGCTGCACGCTGGGGATGGGGGTCGTGGGCTGGTATGGCAGCCAGCGGCTGGCCGGCCTGCTCACCTATGTGTTGGGAAGCGCCTGGCAGACCGCCGATGGCGCCATGGAAGGCTCCATCGAACTGGGCAATCAACAGTTACAGATTCAGAAGATGCAAAACGGCACCCCGCTCAATCGCACCGAGCTTGATGCCGCCAAGGCGGCGACCGATGATGCGCTGGCCCGGGTCAGCCAGGGTCAGCTCATTGATGGCGCAGTCCTGGCCACCATGGAGCAGCAGAAGCTGGCCTATCAACAACAACAAGAGAAGCTGTTGACGCTCTATCACGCCTATACCGAGGTTGATGAGGCGCTGCATCACAACGCCGAGCTGATGGCACGACTCTCGACCCAGCTGGAGGTGATTGGCGATGGGGCGGTAGAGGTGCTGACCCAGGCCCCCGACCAGACCATCAGCTGGAACAGCGGCCTCTCCACCCGCTGGGAAGCGGCCGACGGGGGAATGGAGTCCAATATCGGCTTTTTGCGCCAGCTCTATGCGCTGGAGAAGATGCGCAGACAAGGGGTAACGGAGGCGATCAAGGTCGAGCTGAAAGAGGCGACCGATTTCTATCACGAAGCGATCGACAGCATGCTCGGTACCGGGCTGTTCGATATCGAGGGAACCGGCGAATTTGCCGGCAAGCCGCTGGCGACACAGTATCGCACCCTGTTGGCCCGACATCAGCAGCTGATGGGGCAGTGGATCGAGGCGCTCGGCAGCTATCAGGCCCAGCAGGCTCTCTATGAGGCCAGTGCCGACCAGCTACAGCAACAACTGGTTGCCATCGAGGCGAGCGGTGATGCCACCGTCGAGGATCAGGTAGTCCAGCTCAACGGCATCATCAGCCAAACCCGCACCCTGCTGCTGGGCGGCCTGTTGCTTAGCCTGATCATGGTCACCCTCTGTGGCTTCTGGCTGACCCGCAAGCTGGTCACCCCGCTGCTGCAAGTGGACAAACGGATGCAGGATATCGCCGCCGGCGAGGGGGATCTCAACGCCCGCATCAACCTGCAGCGGGATGACGAGATAGGCTCGCTGGCCAACAGCGTGGATCGCTTCATCGAGAAATTGCAGAAGATGATCAGCTCCACCATGGACAACAACCGGCACATCAGCGAACACGTTCACACCTCGGTCAACCGGGTGGAGGCGATCAGCCAGAGCAGCCGCCAGACCGCCGAACATGCGCTGGCCCTGCATCAGGACAGTGAACAAATGGTACAAGTCGCTACCGGTATTTCTGACAACTGCAGCATGGCGGCCCACAATGCCAACGAGGTGCGCCAGCTAACCACCGAAAGTAGCCAATATGTCGCCTCTGCCAGTGCGGGCATGCAGCGGGTGGTGCAGGAGGTGGGCGAGTGCGCCATCGCCATCAACGCCCTCAAGGAGCAGGCGGGCCAGATCGGCCAGATCATCTCCACCATCAGCGAAATCTCGGAGCAGACCAACCTGCTGGCCCTCAATGCGGCTATCGAAGCAGCCCGCGCGGGGGAGATGGGACGTGGCTTTGCTGTGGTCGCGGACGAGGTGCGCACCCTGGCCAATCGCACGGCGACATCAAGCGCCGAGATCAGCCAGGTGATCAGCAGCATCCAGCAGCAGACCGAGAGCGCCTACCTGATGATGCAGCGCAACCTCAAGACGGTGGAGTCCGGCATGCAGGACTCCGAGAACACCAAGCAGATCCTGTTCAAGGTGGAAGGCGCCATCGACCAGCTGGCCGACATGGTGCAGCAGGTGGCCGTAGCCACAGGTCAACTGTCACACACCCTGAGCCACTCCTCTGACAAGGTCTCCGGCATCAGTCTGCAAGCCAGAACCGGCGAACAGGAGGCGCAGGAGTGTCTGCAACTCGCCTCCTCGCTCCATCAGGCCAGCCTGCTGCAACAGCGCCTGCTCTCCCAGTTCAGAGTCTGAGCCCCTCCAATAGTAAAGATGCCACTCATATGAGTGTCATCTTTTTGTTACCGGTCGCTCATTCCTGCCGCCTTAACTTCCTCAACGTCCTATGGCCAGTTGAACAGCCAGGCTCAGCATGATGATGCCAACCAGCAGATCGATCCCCTGCTGCACCCGGCTGCGGGCCAGCCAAGGCGCCAGTGCCGCTGCACCCAGCGCCAGCGAGTAAAACCACACCAGCGAGGCCAGCATGGCCCCCGCAGCAAAGGCCGGACGCAGGGACTCGCTCACCTGACAGCCAAGGGAGCCGAGCAGCATCAGGGTATCGAGATAGACATGGGGATTGAGCAGGGTGACCCCTAGCGTCATGGCCAGTACGCTTCTGGCTCTCATCCGTTGCGAAGAGTCGGCCAGTCCGCCCTCCTGTCCATGCCAGGCGCTGCGCAGGGAGCGAACCCCAAACCAGCCGAGAAACAGCACGCCGCCCCAGGTAAGCAGCATCATGCCAATCGGGCTGGCAGCCAGCAGATTGGCTCCGCCAAATACCCCTATAGCGATCAGAATGAGGTCGCAGAAACTGCAGAGTGTGGCGCTCAGCAGATGGTGATTGCGATGGATGCCTCTGCTCAGCACAAAGGCATTCTGGGCGCCGATGGGGATGATCATGGCCAGACCGATGGTGAAGCCTTGCAGGGTCGTGGTCAGCAGCATGGAAAGTTCCGTTCGAAGTGATGAATGAACGGCACTATAGCGAGCCCTGTTCCCTCTTAGAAATTCATTGATTTACTGGTTCATTCATTTTGCTAATGATGAAGCTTTTCTATTCAATCCCTTGTCAATTACCGGATCTGACAATTGTGACCCTCATACAGCAGCAGGAGAATCTGTGGCATGTGAGACTCGGACTACTGCAACACTCGGGGAAAATTGGTGACCACCACCTGCTCCAGATTGGGCAACAGCAAGCCGGTCCCCACCCCCTTGGCAATGGCCTGGTAGCGGTTCATGGAGCCGGTTTTGCGGGTGACCTGATTGAGGTGGTAATTGACCGTGCGCTCCGTGATGCCGAGGATGCAGGCTATCTCGCAGGAGGTCTTTCCTTCGCTGGCCCAAAACAGACACTCGGTTTCGCGCTCGGTCAGGGGCTCTTTGCCCGCACTGTCCATCATGCTGAAACGCACCACCCGGATTGCGGCATCGAAGATGTAGTTCGACATCCATGAGAGGATCGGCGACGACTCCAGCAGCAGATCGCTCGAGGCCCGCTCGGACGTGATAAAGGAGAGGATCCCGTTCTCCCCGGCGGCACCGTGCAAGGGGAAGGAGATGCCGTTGCGCAGCCCGAACTCGGCTGCCAGCCCCATCACATCCATGCTTCCCTCTTGCAGAAAGCTTGCTCGCTCATCGAGGCGATTCCAGTAGATGGGCAAGGTCTGCTTGCGCGCCAGCTGGATCACCGGATCACATGCCAGCATGTTGTTTTCGGTATAGGCCTGCACCCAGGAGTCAGGGCAGTGATTGAACAGCACCACCTTGGGTCTTTGCATCGACATCGGCAGGATCAGCGCGAAGCGGTAGTAGTCGTAGCCCATCCCGAGCGTGAAGTGACCGATCAGCTCGGCCAGACGGTTGCCATCCGTCACCGAAGTGAAATGTTCGAGATACTCAAGCAGTTGGTCTCTTTTCATATGAAAGCCCCCTTGGCCAGACATGTGATTATAACGGCGAATAGCAAGACAGAGGGCCCATAATGTTGGTTTTCAAAGGAAAATTGAGAGAGCATCCACGAAATGAGGTAGAGGATGAACTCTATCGCTTTCGAAATCGCGTCTTTTCCGACCGGCTCGGCTGGGATGTAGAGTCCCATCGGGGACTTGAGCGTGACAGTTTTGATACGCCAGACACCCATTGGGTGCTGATCGAGGATAAGCAAGGGCTATGCGGCTGTATTCGCCTGCTCAACTGTGCCGATGCCTATATGCTGCCCACCATCTTCCCCACCGCCCTTGCCGGTGAAAGTGCACCGCGTACCCCCGATGTCTGGGAACTGACCCGTCTTGCCATCGATGCCAGCCGTGCTCCGCGGATGGTCAATGGCGTCAGCGAGCTCACCTGCGTCATCTTTCGCGAAGTCTATGCCTTCGCCCATGCTCACGGGATCCGTGAGCTGGTCGCTGTCGTCAGCCTGCCGGTAGAGCGCATCTTCCGCCGCCTCGGCCTGCCCATCGAGCGCCTCGGCCATCGCCAGGCGGTGGATCTGGGGGCCGTGCGCGGGGTGGGGATCCGCTTCCATCTGGATGAACGCTTCGCCCGTGCCGTTGGCAAACCTCTGCTGGGCCACTATCAAACCAGCCACTCTCTACTGCAGCAACCATCACCGGCGCTGGCAACGCAGCCATAAAAAATCCCGGGAAAACAGACCCGGGATAAACAGATCGCTATGAGCCCGCAGGCTAACCCATGGGTCAGCGGGCAGTATCCTCCCTCAACAACCTGATCACTACTGTCAGAAATCACAGCGTAACGGCCCTGTCGCCACCCATTGTTGTCCCCTGCCGAGTGACGTAGAGTCAGCCCAGAAGCAACGCAAGGGAGGGAAGATGAAAGAGCTGGACTACAAACTGCTGCGGGCACTGGATGCGGTATTGCAGGAGCAGAACTTCGAGCGGGCCGCCAAATCACTGCACATGACCCAGTCCGCCATCTCCCAGCGGATCAAACTACTGGAGCAACAGTTTGCCGAGCCGCTGCTCATCCGCAGCCAGCCGTTGCAGGCGACCCAGCTCGGCCAGAAGCTGCTGGCACACTATCGTCAGGTCCACCAGCTAGAGCTGGAACTGGCTGGTGAGCTGGCTCCCGCCACACCACAAGCACCCATCCGGATCAGTATCGCCGTCAATGCCGACAGCCTGGCCACCTGGTTTCTGCCCTCGATTACTCCCTTGCTTGAGCAGCATCCCATCGAACTCAACCTGCTGGTGGATGACGAGTGCCGCACCCTCGACAAGGTGCGCGAGGGACAGGCCTTCGGCGCGGTCAGCCTGAGCCCCCAACCGCTGGCTGGTTGCTGTGTCGACGAGCTGGGTGAGATGAACTATCTGCTCACCGCCAGCCCGGCCTTTGTGGCTCGCCATTTTCCTCGCGGTCTGACCCGGGAAGCACTGGCCAAGGCACCGGCAGTAGCGTTCGATCAGCGAGATGACATGCATGTAAGCTTTATGAGGGAGCAGTTCGGGCTGGAGCCTGGCGGCTACCCCTGCCATACGGTTCATTCGTCGGAGGCCTTTGTCGCCATGGCCGAACAGGGAGTGGCCTACTGTCTTATCCCGGAATTACAGATCAGGATACAACTGGAGAGTGGCTCACTGGTCAACCTCAGCCCAGAGCGCATCCTGACGGAGCGACTCTACTGGCACCGTTGGGTACTGGAAAAAGGGGTACACAAACAGCTCTCTTTACGGCTCATCGACTATGCCCGCAGCTCTCTGAAACCACGCTGATCAGGCCATTCACCTTGGCTTTGCAGGGCTAAAAACGTATAGTGCTGGGCGTTTCTTCATCAGGTCTCCACTCAGGTTCCCCATTTATGTTCCAAGACAATCCGCTGCTGGCCCAGCTCAAGCAACAAATCCGCGAAAACATCCCGAAGAAAGAGGGTGTGATCCGCGCCTCGGACCGGGGCTTCGGCTTTCTGGAAGTCGATGAGAAGACCAGCTATTTCGTGCCGCCTCCCTACATGAAGAAGGTGATGCACGGTGACCGGGTGACCGCCCTGATCCGCACCGAAAAAGAGAAGGAAGTGGCCGAGCCGGATACCCTGCTGGAGCAGTCCGTCACCCGCTTCGTGGCCCGGGTCAAGATGTTCCGTGACCGCCTCAACGTGGTTGCCGACCATCCGCTGATCAAGGATGCCATCAAGGCCCGCGTCAAGAAGGGTCTGGATGAGAAAGAGTTCAAGGAAGGTGACTGGGTGGTGGCGACCCTCAAGCGCCATGCGCTGGTCGACGGCAACTTCTCTGCCGAGATTATCCAGAAGATCGCCGCCCAGGAAGATCACAATGTGCCCTGGTGGGTGGTGCTGGCGCGCCACAATCTGGCCCAGGTCGAGCCGGCTGACTTGCCGGAGTGGAAGGTGATCGAAGAGGAAGAGCTGCCCCGTCGCGATCTGACCGCAGTCCCCTTCTTCACCATCGACGGTGCCAAGACCAAGGATATGGACGATGCGCTGGCCATCACCAAGCTGGACAACGGCTGGGAGCTGCTGGTCGCCATCGCTGACCCGACCGCCTATGTGGCCGAAGGGAGCGAGCTGGACAAAGAGGCCGCCCAGCGCGCCTTTACCGTCTACATGCCGGGCCGCAACGTGCCGATGATCCCGCGCACCCTCTCCGACGAGCTCTGCTCCCTGAAAGAGGGCGAGGAGCGCAACACCCTGTGCGCCCGTCTGCTGATCGCCGAAGATGGTCTGCTGCTGGAGGAGACCGAGTTCTTCGCCGCCCGCATCTGCTCCCACGCCCGTCTCAACTATGACGACGTCTCCGACTGGGCTGAGCATGGCAAAGAGCTGGCTATCGACGCAGGTGTGCTGGCCCAGCTGCCGCTGATGAAGGCGATGACCGAAGCACGCATCGCGTGGCGCACCGAGCATGCGCTGGTATTCCCGGATCGTCCCGACTACGACTTCGAGCTGGGCGAGAATGGCGAAGTGCTGGCTATCCACGTCGAGCCGCGCCGCATCGCCAACCGCATGGTGGAAGAGTCGATGATCGCCGCCAACATCTGCGCCGGTCGCGTGCTGGGCAAGAGCGTCGGTTACGGCATCTTCAACGTTCACACCGGCTTTGACGAAGAGTCCCTCGACGGCGCCATCGACCTGCTGAAAAGCGCCGAAGCCCCGTTCGAGCGCGACGAGATCGCCAGCCTCTCCGGCTTCTGCGCCCTGCGCCGCTGGATCGACAACCTCGACACCCGCTGGCTGGATGGCAAGATCCGCCGCTTCCAGAGCTATGCGCTGATGTCCTCCGAACCGGGCGCCCATTACGGTCTGGGTCTGGATGCTTACGCCACTTGGACCTCCCCGATCCGCAAATACGGCGATATGGTCAACCATCGTCTGCTCAAAGCCGTCATCGCCGGCAAGACCCCGGGTGAGCGCCCGAGCACCGAGCTCACCGAGCACCTGACCGCCTGCCGCCGCCTGCACCGCATGGTGGAGCGTGACATCGGTGACTGGCTCTATGTCCGCTACCTGAAGGCCGATGCAGGCACCGACAAGGTGTTCAACGCCGAGATCATCGACGTGATGCGTGCTGGCCTCAAGCTGCGTCTGCAGGAGAATGGCGCCGTGGTCTTCATGCCTGCCCGTCATATCCTCGACAACAAGGATCGCCTGGAGTGCAACTGGGACAATGGTCGCGTCTATCTGGACAAGACCGAGGTGGTCTACGAGCTCGGCCAGCTCATCGAGGTGAAGCTGACCGAAGCGGTGGAAGAGACCCGTTCCCTTATCGCCAAGCCGGCGGTAGATCTGGTACCGGGTCCGGCACCGGAAGCCCCGGTCGCCGAGAGCACACCTGCGGACGTAGCCCCCAAGGCTGAGTAAGCCGCACAGAGTCATCTCATCTGCCCGAGAGCCCGCCATTGCGCGGGCTCTTTTTTGCCCCGCATCTGCCATACACGCTGCCACAAGTGGCGCCACTACGCACAGTTTTCGCCACAGTTGGCAGTAAAAGCAGTGAATGTTTCCACGCATAACGTGGAATGCAACCAATATGTGCGACACCTCTCCTTTCTGACATATTAATCAAAGAGAAATATGTTTATACTCGCTTGGGTACAATCCAAGGGATGCTGGTATGCAGGAATGGGACCCGGAACACTTCACCAACTTCGCTCAGTTATGCGAAGTGAGCCTCGCCACCATCCGTGAAAAAACCGATGCCGAACGCCTCTACCTCTGGCTGAAAGCCCCCGAACCGCAGCTCTACAGCTTTCAGCTCGATAAGGGGCTGACTACGCTTGATCTCGCCCATCTCGGTCAACTGACCCTGCCCCACCATCTGCTCGACAAGGCGATGGACAAGGGGCAACTGGTGATCGAGCAGATCTACCAGCCGCCGGACTCTGGTGAGAATGTCGAACCAGCCCAGCAACGACTACGCGCCTGCTTCCCCCTCAAACGCCATATGAGCCTGGAAGGGGTCATCTATCTGGAGACCCACCGCCGTATCGACCGCCTCTCTGCACGCCAGCGTCAGGGGATCCAGCTGCTGATCCACTATCTGACCGCCGAATTGAGCAACCACCTGCTATCCAGCCAGGTCAATCAGGAGCGGGATCAGCGGCTCCATACCCAGACCGATCTGGTGCAGAGTCAGGCGCTGCAGGGCTCTTTTCTCACCATGTTGCAGGCGCTGCACATGGTCAGCGTCACCCTCTCCCGCAGCCGCAGCGAGAACGATCTGCTGCGGGACGCCGTGCTTCTGGCCCGCAAGGAACTGCAGTTCGATCGGGTCGCCATCTTCCTGATCGAACCCGATGGCAAGACCATGCGCGGCACCTGGGGCACCAGCGAAGAGGGAGAGCTGGTAGACGAACATGACTTTGTCAGCCCCATTCCGGAGCACCCCACGGTGCAGGAGGCACTCAGGCGTAAGGACTACGTACTGGTGCTGGAAGATACCCCCCTCTACTACGAGAAACAGCAGGTAGGTCGTGGCTGGAACGCCATGGTCTCGCTGTGGGATGGCACCACTCCCATCGGCTGGATCGCCGCCGACAACCTGCTCTGTCACCGACCACTCAAGGCTCATCAGAGCGAGATTTTCAAACAGTACGCCGCCATCCTGTCACAGTTACTGATCCGCCAGCGCACCCAGGAGCAGTTGGAAACCCTCAACCGCCAGCTGGAGGAGCGGGTTGCCGAACGCACGATACAACTGGCCGAAACCAATCGGGCACTGGAGGAGGCCAATCACCGCCTCTCCCTGCTCTCGCTGGAAGACCCTCTGACTGGTATCGCCAATCGGCGCCAGTGGGACATCACCATGCAACGGGAATGGGAGTGGGCACGGCGCACCCAAAATCCGCTGGCGGTATTGATGATCGATGTCGACGACTTCAAGGCCTATAACGATCACTTCGGTCATACCAAGGGGGATGAGTGCCTGCAGCAGGTAGCCCGAGTACTGCGGGAGGCCGAGCGACGCTCTACCAATCTGGTGGCTCGTTATGGCGGAGAAGAGTTCGTCATCCTGCTCTGCGCCCCCCAACCCGGTGAGGCCGAACAACTGGCCGAGAGGATCCATGATGGCCTAACCCGATTAAAACTGCCCCATCCCGCCTCGCGGGTTGCTGATTTCATTACGGTTAGCATAGGCTTTAGCTATCTGGTTCCCTCCCTGAACGAGGCATGGCAGAGTCTGACCGAACAGGCCGATCAGGCGCTCTACCACGCCAAGTCTCAAGGACGGGCGCGCACTCTGGCCTATCGGTGATCCCATGCTGTTGCGTCGTTATCCCATCTTCAATCGCCGCCTGGCCCTGGTGGCCTACGGCATCGATTATCTGCTCGGCTCACCGGACGAGTGGCCCTCGCTGGCACAACATTGCCGCCTGCTGGCACAAGGGCGCCAATATCTGGTGCCCTTCACCCACGAACAGCTCGATGAACAGCGCCCCCTGCTGTTTGATCAGGATGCGATCCCGCTGGTCGAAGCCTCCAGCGAACGGCTACCAGCTTCCTTTCCGGTGCTGGAACAGTGGCGAGACAGTCGACGCCGGCTTGCCGTACACGGGGTCAGCCGTGAGCCACGCTGGCTCGGTGCCAGCCGTCTGCTGGTATTCTGGATGGGCGAAGAGGGGATCTGCCAGCCCACCGAACACAAGCGGATGGCCCTCGATATCGAAACCTGGGAAGACTTTCTCCCGCTGCGAGAGGCCGGAGTCGACTTCTTTGCCGGTGGTTTTCTCGCCCGCCCCGAGCTGGTCAATCAGCGTGCCACCCAGCCCGACATGGCACTTGTGCAGCAGATCCTCCAGCTCATCTGCCACGAGGAGTTCTCCTTTGCCCAGGTGGCCCGCCTGCTGGAGCAGGATGCCTTGCTCCCGGGCCAGCTACTCACCTATGTCAACGCCCCCGGCTTCGATCATGCCGCCCCCATCACCTCGGTTTCCCGCGCCCTCTCCTATCTGGGAGAGCAGGAGATCCGCAAGTTTGTGCTGATCAACGGCCTGGCCCGGGTAAGCCAGCATATGCCGGAGGCCTCTACCCGGATGGCCATCGCTCGCGGTCGCTTCTGTGAACTTATCGCCCTCACCGCCCTAGACAAACGCGAAGCAAGCTGGGCTTTTCTGGTCGGGCTGGTACTCGATGGTTCCCTGCTATCGGAGTCGCTGAAGGCCCACCTGCCCAACAACGTAAAACGAGCCATCGAGCGGCACGAAGGGCCGCTGTTCCACCTGTTCCAGCTGGTCAGGACCTATGAACAGGGCAACTGGGCCCTGCTGGAGCAGCTGGCACCGAAATACCAGCTCGACCCGACCAGACTCACCCCCGTCTATTTTCAGGCGCAAATGTGGGGGCAAGCGTTTCTCACCTGCTAGGTGATGGCGAGGCGGGGAGCCACTGGCTAGAATGGGCTCCCTTTTTTCAGAGACTGACCCGCACCATGACGCTTTCCGGATTCCAAGGCCTGGTCTTTGACCTTGATGGCACCCTGGTCGACTCCATGCCGCTGCACCTCGCCGCCTGGGAACATACCGCCCGTGAGTTTGGCTTTCGCTTCGATGCCGACTGGTTCTATGAACTGGGTGGCATGCCGAGCCGCAAGATCGCCCTGCTGGTCGCACAGGAGCAGCAGATCCCCCTCGATCCGCTCGAAGTCACCCGCTGCAAGACCGCCCACTATGTGGCCAACCTGCACAAGGCGACCGTGTTTCCGGCCATGCAGGCGCTGGTCGAGCGCTATCATGGCGTAATCCCGATGGGGATCGGCACCGGCTCGCCCCGCGTCAACGCCGAAGCGGTGCTGCGCAATACCGGGCTGGATCGCTATTTCTCCGTGGTGGTCACGGCCGACGATGTTGAGCTGCACAAACCCAATCCAGACACCTTCCTGCTGGTCGCCAGCAAGCTGGGGGTCAAGCCATTAGGCTGTCTGGTGTTTGAAGATACCGGTATCGGGGTTCAGGCCGGACAAGCGGCGGGGATGCAGACCTGCATGGTCAAAGAGGGCAAGCCGGTCGGCATAACGGCGTAGTGCGGAAAAAATATCGCCCTGCAAGGGGCGATAACCGGAACCGGCTCTCATACGGGACATGAATGAAAATGAGAGCAGGTTCCGTCAGCCGCTGACGCAGGGCGCGTCAACGGGGAGTGCGAGGCAGACGATTACTCGTTGTTGCCGCCGCCCTGATTGTCGTCATAACGACCCGGCGCACCATGGGGGCGCGGCGCCATGGAGACACGCGGCTTGCGAGCACGCTGGATGTTCACCTGCGGACGGCCGGTGTGCATGGCGATGGTGGAGATCTTGGCCTTGTAGACCAGCTGCTGGTTGCCGTGTGCATCGGTCAGCAGCACGCTGTACTGGTCAAACCCGCTGATGGTGCCTTCCAGCTTGATGCCGCTCACCAGAAAGATAGCGACCTGACTGCGGTTCTTGCGCAACCAGTTGAGGGCAGAATCTTGCCCGTTCCCGAGGGAGAAGGCTTGCTCAATCGTGGAGTAGCTTGGGGATTCAGTTGTCATAAATTATTGTCCCGCGGAAAAAAAGTGGCGTTTGATTGTGCTAAATGGGCACTGGCTTGTCAAAGTCATTCTCACTCCCGCCAGCAATAGCGGCCTCCGGGGGCTGGTCGCTGACCAGCACAACTGCGATAATCGCCAGCTCTGGCTCCACCATGGGCCTTATCTGGGGTTTTATCTTGCATCCGGTTTCACACCAACACCACACCACCTATGTCCATGATGCCACTGCCTGCGAAGAGTGTGACCTGCTGATACCGGCCACACCGCTCGAGGTGGGACAGGCCAGCTGCTGCCCCCGTTGCGGACACACCCTGAGTCGCCACCTGCCACAGCAGGAGTTGCGGCCGATCTCCTACGGGTTCGCGGCACTTATCATGTTCGTGCTCGCCAATGCCTTTACCTTTATGTCCTTCTCGGCCAAAGGGGTGGGCCAGGAGATGACCTTTTTGCAGAGCATCACCACCCTGGTGGATGAGGGCTATCTGTTTCTCGGCGCGGTACTGAGCCTGACCCTGATCGGCCTGCCGCTGGTCTATATGGGCTCCATCATGCTGGTGCTGTGGCGGATCGATAAAGATCTGCACAGCAATGCCCTGCGCTCCCTCGGCCGTCTGCTCTGCCGGATCAAACCCTGGCTGATGGTGGATGTCTTTCTGGTGGGAGTGCTCATCTCGCTGGTCAAGCTGATGGGGATGGCCGACATCAAGATGGGGCTGTCATTCTGGGCTTTCGTCGGCTACACCGTGCTGCTTATCAAGATGATCTCCTCACTGGATCAGATGTGGCTGTGGCAGCGGCTGTTCGGCCCGACCGAGGCGCGGGAGATCGACCCGGAAGCGGGCGCGCTGGAGTCAGGTCTGGTGGGCTGCCATATCTGTGGTGCTCTGAGCGAGGTGGGCAACCACAGCTGCTCCCGCTGCGGCGGCAAGCTGCATGCGCGCAAGCCGGGCGGCCTGAACCGCACCTGGGCGCTGCTGTTTACCTCCGCCATTCTCTACATTCCGGCCAACGTCTATCCCATCATGGATACGGTGTTTCTCGGTGATGACAGCCCCTCCACCATCCTCGGCGGTGTGGTGCTGCTCTGGGCCATGGGCTCCTACCCCATAGCGGCGGTGATCTTTTTCGCCAGCGTGGTGGTGCCGCTGGTGAAAATACTGGCGCTATTCTGGCTTTGCTATATGGTGCAGCGCGGCAATGTCACCTCCCCCCTCGGCAAGCTCAAACTCTATCGCATGACCGAATTTGTCGGACGATGGTCGATGATCGACGTCTTCGTGGTGGCCATTCTGGCGGGCCTGATCCGGCTCGACAATCTGATGACCATCTACCCCGGCCCTGCGGCCGTCGCATTTGCTGGTGTGGTGCTGATCACCATGGTCGCCGCCATGAGTTTCGACTCCCGCCTGATCTGGGATTTACAACAAGGAGAACGCGAACGTGAGTGAGCGTAAAAAAAGGTGGAAACCGGGCTCTGACTTTCTGAGCTCTGCCGCCGCAATCTGGATGGTGCCCCTGCTGGCGCTGTTCATCGGTCTCTGGATGCTGTTCCAGCACTGGTACTCCCAGGGCCCCAGTTTCACCCTGACAGTCGCCACTGCCGAGGGCATAGTCGCAGGCAAGACGGTGATCCGCTCCCGCGAAGTGGACGTCGGCCGCATCGAGGCCGTCGAGCTGAGCGATGACTACAGCCATGCTGTGCTGAAAGGACGGCTGACCAATGCCGCCTCCGGCATGCTGCGCGGTGACAGCCAGTTCTGGGTGGTCAAGCCCAGAGTGGGCCGTGAAGGGGTGTCGGGTCTGAGCACCCTGCTCTCCGGCGCCTATATCGAGCTCGCCCCCGGCAAGAAAGGGCGGGCGCGGGACGAATACGCCATGCTGGACAAACCGCCGCTCGCCTCCCTCGATGCCAAGGGGCTGCGTCTCACCCTCAGTAGTCGCGACACTCGCGCGCTGGGAGAAGGCTCCCCCATCAACTATCAGGGCTTCACCATAGGTCAGGTGGAAGAGGCGAAGTTCCTGCCAGAAAAGAGCGAGATGCAGTATCAAATCTTCATCCACGCCCCCTATGACATTCTGGTGAGCAGCAACTCCCGCTTCTGGATGACCCCGGGCTTCGAGGTCTCCATGAGCAGCGAGGGGATGAAGGTGAAGATGGATTCGCTCGAGAGCCTGATCGATGGCGGCATCACCATGGGTCTGCCACCCGGCTGGGCACCTGGCGAGCCGGTCAAACAGATGGAAGGGTTCACCCTGTTCCAGGATGAGGCGAGCGTGCTGGCCGGTAGTCTGGATCAGTTCATCGACTACGTCTTCCTGTTCGATGACAACGTGGGTGGCCTGCACCCGGGCGCGGCGGTGCAGTATCGCGGCATTCGGGTCGGTACCGTCATCTCCGCCCCCTACCTCATCGAGGACAAGGGCGTGCAGATCTTCAAGAGCCGCCAGATCCCGGTGCTGGCTCGCATCGAGGTACAGCGCCTCTCCCACCGCTATGCCAAGGCGGAGAAGGATCAGTGGCGTGCCCTGTTCGGCAAGCAGTTCAAGGAGGGGTTGC
This sequence comes from Aeromonas sp. 603757, assembly GCF_049171255.1. NCBI lineage: Bacteria > Pseudomonadati > Pseudomonadota > Gammaproteobacteria > Aeromonadales > Aeromonadaceae > Aeromonas > Aeromonas sp. 603757. The sequence continues at coordinate 26,345 of NZ_JAAKOE010000026.1, forward strand.
GTGCCAGCCTCAAGACCTCGAGCCTGCTGACCGGCGGCAAGATCATCGACCTCAACTTCTATCCGGACGCGCCACGTTTCGAACAGGCCAAGCTGGCCGGTTATCAGGTCTTCCCCACCGTGCAGGGCGGGCTGGATCAGATCGAGCGCAAGGTGAACCTCATCCTCGACAAGTTTGTCGACATGGACATGGCGACCACCCTGACCAAGGTCAACGGGTCACTCACCACCCTGGATGGCACCCTGAAGAACATCAGTGCAGTCAGCGCCAACCTGAACAAGCTCACCGCCAAGGATTCCACCCAGCAGCTGCCCGCCTCGCTCAACGAGAGCCTCAAGCAGTTGCAGGAGACCTTGCAGGCCTATGATGCCCAGTCGCAGACCAATCAGGATCTGCGTCAGTCGGTGCAGACCCTCAATCAGTTGATGCGCGAACTGCAGCCGCTGGTGCACTCCCTCAACGAGCAGCCCAGTTCGCTGATCTTCGATCGCGCGCATCCATCGGACCCTGAGCCCAAGCGAGGCAAACAATGAAAAAAGAGATCCTGACGCTGGCCCTGCTGGGGCTGCTGGCGGGTTGCAGCAGCCAGCCAAGCCTGCACTACTACTCTCTCGATGCCGACAGCCAGCAACCCGTAACGGCCCCGGCCCAACCGCAGCACCAGCTGGTGCTGCGACCGGTGGCGCTGGCCAGCCAGCTCGACCGGATCAGTCTGGTCTATCAGCTGGAAGGACAAGAGCTCCACTTCACCGAGTACCATCGCTGGGCCGGTGCGCTGGACGATCAGCTCAACCAGCTCACCCTCAATGGCCTCTCCACCCGCCTGCCGGGCTGGGTGGTACGGCAGGATGGCGCCCGCAAGGGGCCGGTGCTGACTATTCTGGTGGAGCGCTTTCAGGGCCGTCATGACGGCAGCGCCGTGCTGAGCGGTCGCTGGCGCCTGCTGGCAGAAGATGGCACCGTGCTGCGCGATGCCCCCTTCCGTCAGGAGCGGGTACTGCCAGCCGATGGCTACAACGCACTGGTGAACGAGCTGGGTCAGGGCTGGCAACAGCTGCTCGACCAGATCGCCGCCGAGGTGCGCCAGAGCACCCGCTAACCGGCAATCCCCCCGATTGCAGAGATAAAAAAACGACGCCAGCTGGCGTCGTTTTTTTATGGGCAAGAGTCGGGGGCGACTTATGCCTTGGCAGGCAGGCTCAGGCGGGCAACCACTTCCACATGCATGGAGTGCGGGAACATATCGACCGGTTGCACTTCGTCCAGCACGAAGCCCTGCTTGACCAGCCAGGCAAGGTCGCGGGCCAAAGTCTGCGGGTTGCAGGAGACATAGACCAGACGGCGGGGCGCCATGGCGACCAGGGTCTGCAGCACCGCCTTGTCACAGCCTTTGCGGGGCGGGTCCATCACCACCACATCAGCGGTCACACCTTGGGCGTGCAGTTCGGGCATCAGCTGCTCCGCCTTGCCGACGTGGAATTCGGTGTGCTCGATGCCGTTGAGGGCGGCGTTGCGGCGGGCATCGCTGATGGCGCTTTCCACCGACTCGATCCCCACCACCTTGGCGGCCTTGCCAGCCAGGAACAGGGAGATGGTGCCGATACCGCAATAGATGTCGAACACCGTCTCGTTACCGGTCAGCTCGGCATACTCGAGGGCGCTGGAGTAGAGCACATCGGTCTGGGTCGGGTTGTTCTGGAAGAAGGAGAGCGGCGAGATCTCGAACTCGAGTTCGTGGATCTTGTCGCGGATCACCCCTTCGCCGAGCAGCACCCGGTTGGTGGCACCCAGAATGCGGTTGGTGCGCTCATCATTGATGTTCTGCACCAGAGTAGTAACCGGCAGATCGCTCAGAGCTGCCAACAGCTCGGCTTCGAACGGCAGCTCCTCACCCAAAGTGACCAGCACCACCATCAGCTCGCCGCTCTTGAAGCCCTTGCGGGTCATCAGGTTACGCACGCAGCCGCTGTGGTTTACTTCGTCATAGGCGGCGATGTCGTGCGCGCGCATCCAGTTGCGCACCCGGGCGTTGAGCTCGACGTGCAGCGGATCCTGCACCGCACAGTCATCGGCGGTGATGAGATCGTGGGAGTGCTTGCGATAAAAACCGATCTCGGCACCGGCGTCGCAGCCACGCACCGCATATTGCGCCTTGTTGCGATAGGCGAACGGGCTTTCCATGCCAAGGATATCCTTGACCGGGGTGTCACCCAGCCCGGCCTGCTCCAGTGCGCTCTGCACCAGTGCCTGCTTGAGCTTGAGCTGGGCCGGATAGGCCAGCGGACGTACCTGACAGCCACCACACTCGGTGTTGGGGCAGAAATCGGCAACCCGATCTGCAGAGGGCTGGAGCAGCTCGGCAACCTTGCCGTGCAGATAGTTCGGCTTGACCTCGGTCAGCTCCACCAGCGCCTGCTCACCGGGCAGCAGACCTTCGACAAACAGGGGGCGATCGAACAGGCGTCCTTTGCCATCTCCTTTGTCGGTCAGTTCCAGGATCTCGATCTGGTGTTGATGTCCCACTAACGGCATGAGCGGCTCCAAAAGTACTAAAAATGGGGGGTGATGAACGCGGCAGAGCCATGCCCATCGAGAAAAGGTGGCAGAGTTTAGCGGAGATCCGGCCAAATTGCAGGCATAAAAAGCCTGCTTGTTGCAATGGTCATTACCCCAGGCTATCTGCCGGGCGTGGTCACCTTTCGGGCTGCGGCAAATTTAGCCCTTGGGCCGCAACGCCCAGCCTGTTAAAATTCCGCCCTTGAAATTATCCTGGGCCCCGCGCCCGTTCTAGCTAAGGTCTACCGCGATGCGTACCAGCCAATATCTGCTTTCCACTCTCAAGGAAACCCCCTCCGACGCTGAAGTTGTCAGCCACCAGCTGATGCTGCGCGCCGGGATGATCCGTAAACTGGCCTCCGGCATGTATGCCTGGTTGCCAACCGGTCTGCGGGTACTGAAGAAAATCGAGAACATTGTTCGCGAAGAGATGAACAATGCTGGTGCCGTCGAAGTCTCCATGCCGGTGGTACAACCCGCCGAGCTGTGGCAGGAGTCCGGCCGCTGGGATGACTACGGTCCCGAGCTGTGCCGTCTGACCGACCGTCACAACCGCCCCTTCGTGCTGGGCCCGACCCACGAAGAGGTGATCACTGCGCTGGTGCGTTACGAAGTGAACAGCTACAAGCAGCTGCCGCTCAACCTCTACCAGATCCAGACCAAGTTCCGCGACGAAGTGCGCCCCCGTTTCGGCGTGATGCGCGGCCGCGAATTCCTGATGAAGGATGCCTACTCCTTCCACATCGACAAGGAATCTCTGGTCGATACCTACGAGAAGATGCACGCCGCCTACTGCAAGGCGTTCACCCGCATGGGCCTGAACTTCCGTCCGGTGCAGGCCGATACCGGCTCCATCGGTGGTACCGGTTCCCACGAATTCCAGGTACTGGCCGAGAGCGGTGAAGACTTGATCGCCTTCTCCGACAGCTCCGATTACGCCGCCAACATCGAGATGGCCGAAGCGCTGGCACCGGCTGGTGAGCGCGCTGCCGCCACCGCAGCCCTGACCAAGGTTGCCACCCCGAACGTCCACACCATCGACGAAGTGGCTGCCTTCCTGAACGTGGCGCCGACCGCCATCGCCAAGACCCTGCTGGTACTGGCAGAGGAAGATGAGCACGGCAAGCAGGCCGTCATCGCGCTGGTACTGCGTGGCGACCACGAGCTGAACGAAATCAAGGCTGAGAAACTGGCTGGCGTTGCCAACCCGCTGACCTTCGCCAACGACGAGCAGATCAAAGCTGCCGCCGGTTGCGATGCAGGTTCCATCGGCCCGGTCGGCTTTGCCGGTCGCATCATCGTCGATCGCAGCGCCGCCCATCTGGCGGACTTCGTCTGCGGCGCCAACGAAACCGGCTTCCACCTGACCGGTGCCAACTGGGATCGCGACATCGCTTCTTACGAAGTTGCCGACCTGCGCAACGTGGTGGAAGGCGACCCGAGCCCGTGCGGCCAGGGCAAGCTGCTGCTCAAGCGCGGTATCGAAGTGGGCCACATCTTCCAGCTGGGTACCAAGTACTCCGAAGCGATGAAGGCGAGCGTGCTGAACGAAGCTGGCAAGTCCGTCACCATGGAGATGGGTTGCTACGGTATCGGGGTTTCCCGTCTGGTGGCTGCCGCCATCGAGCAGAACAACGACCAGTACGGCATCATCTGGCCGGACGCCATCGCCCCGTTCGAAGTGGCCATCGTGCCGATGAACATGCACAAGTCCGAGCGCGTGGCCGAGCAGGCACAACAGTTCTACGCCGAGCTGAAAGCCGCTGGTGTGGACGTGCTGTTCGACGACCGTAAAGAGCGCCCGGGCGTGATGTTCGCCGACATGGAGCTGCTGGGCATCCCGCACGCCATCGTCATCGGCGATCGCAGTCTGGACAACGGCGTGGTGGAGTACAAGTGCCGCCGCACCGGCGAGAAGCAGGAAGTGGCCATCAGCGACATCATCGCCATGCTCAAGGCCAAGCTGGGCCGTTAATTCCGCCCTCTTCCCGATATAAAAAAGCGCGCCATTTGGCGCGCTTTTTGTTTCTGTGTGCTGACGACGGCAACCGGATGAAGGGTTGCCTCAGGGATTGCGACCGATAAAGAGATCGGTCACGTGGCAGCTGCTTCTGGCTTCCAGTGCGTCGAGCATATAGGCCGCCGCATCTTCCGGAGTCATGAAGCCACTCGGGTCCACGTGATCCGAGTTGTCCCAGAATTCGCTGCGGATCCCGCTCGGGTAGAGGTTGACCAGCCGCAGTGGCGAGCCTTTCAGCTCGGCGCGCAAGGATTCGAGAAAGCCGCGCATCCCCCATTTGGAGGCGCAGTAGAGGCTCTCGTTGGCCTTGCCCACCTGCGCGGCGGAGGAGAGCACATTGGCCAGCACTCCGCCCTTGTCGCCGATAAGCCGCACCGTCTGCTGGGCCACCAGAATGGTGGAGATAAGGTTGCTCTCCACCACCCGGCGGATCTGCTCGGCAGTATAGACACCGACCGGGCCAAACTCACCCACCCCGGCGCAGTGGATCACCATGTCGGGCAGCCCGCCCCACTCCACCGCAGCGGCGAAGGCGACATCGACCTCTTCATGGTGCGCCAGATCGGCGGCGATGCCGATCACCGCGCTGCCGAGCAGTTGCTCCTGCTCCTGCAGTCGCTGATAACGGCGCCCCATCATGGAGACCTGGTGGCCCCGCTCAACCAGACCTATGGTCAGCGCCCGACCCAGACCAGAACCGGCACCTGTCACTATGATGTGGCCCATTATCGCTCCTCTTCGTCAGTTGACGGTCAGATTAGAAAGTGAATTCGCCGCCCATGAACCAGCCATCGATACGCTGGTCAACGTTGTCGAAGTCGACCTTGGCTTCACGCCAGCCGGCACGCAGCTTGATCGGCATGGAGGAGAACTTGTAGGAACCGCCCAGACGGTAGTCATAGTTGTCCGCATCGTGAGTGCGCAGATCACCGAAGAAGGCGATGCCGGTGCCCGGGATCTTCACTTCGCTGCCGGCATAAGCCATCAGGGTATCTTCGTTATAGCCCTTGCGACCGACATAGACCTGCTCACCATCGTAGTGACGACCGGTCATACCCAGATCGATCTTGAACAGATCGTTGTTGAACAGACGGTAGTAGAGGCTCAGATCGTAGGCGGTCAGGTCGTTCTTGAAGTTGCCGCCGGAGGTGCTGAAATCGGAGACTTCAAACTTGGCGTTCGGCAGGAGGATGATGCCGTGCTCCAGTTGCAGATAGCCGTTCCAGTTGTAGCTGTCGTCATAGCTGCCATCGGCACTGGTGCCATAAGCCTGACCACTGCCCTTGGCTGCCCATACGTCGGCACCGGCGGCAAAACGCCAGTCGTCAGCGGCCATGGCACTCTGGCTGCACAGAGCCAGCACAAAACCGGCAATCAGCGTCTTTTTCATTACGTCACTTCCTCTTGCATACATGGAAAAGAGCACTATTTTACTCGGTGCAGCCAAAATACCCAGCGTCAATCCTGAACAAACGACGACAAATGTCAGTGCTTCATATGCTTCATCTCTGCCATCGGCTCAATCGGCTTCACCGGCAGTGACAGCTCCAGCTTCTGACCATCGTCCATGGTGAGGGTGAGCGGGAAAGGAGTCTGCTCGGAGAGCGTACCCACCTCGAACAGCATGATGTGCAGGCTGCCCGGTTTCAGCACCGCCTCGCCCTTGGCCGGGATCTCGATATTCTCGACCTGACGCATCTTCATCACACCATTTTCGTGCAGATGAGTGTGCAGCTCGGCACGCCCGGCCGCAGCAGAAGCCGCTGCCACCAGCTTGACCGGCTGGTCGGCGTCATTCTTGAGCACCATAAAGGCGGCAGTGTTGGGGGTGCCCGGCGGCAGCAGGCGCACATAGCCGTCGACGGCCTCGACCTTGGCCAGCGCGGGAGCCGTCATACCGAGCACCAGCAGAGAATAAAACGCACGTTTAAACATGGTTGAAATCCTTTTATGATGTTGTTAAACGGCAGCAAGGTTACCCCAGCAGAAACCTTTTGTGCACCTTTCAATAACAAGGATTTAGACATGGCCCCCATTCTCATTGCCGAGCGGCAGGATGGCTTGCTCACCCTGACCCTCCATCGCCCCGACAAGCGCAACGCCCTCAATACCGAACTGTACCGGCAACTGGTGGCAGCGCTGCGAGAGGCGGCGGTCGATGAGGAGGTGCATGTCCTGCTGTTGCAGGGGCAGCACGACTGCTTTACCGCGGGCAATGATCTGGCCGACTTTATGGGCAAGAGCTCGCTGGAGCCCGATGACCCCATCTTGCAGTTCCTCCACACCCTGGCCGATTTCCCCAAACCTGTGATCGCCGCTGTTGCGGGCCCGGCAGTGGGGATTGGCACCACCATCCTGCTGCACTGCGATCTGGTCTATCTGGGGGATAACGCCCGCTTGCAGCTTCCTTTCGTCGAGCTGGGGCTGGTGCCGGAGTTTGCCTCCAGCCTGCTGCTGCCACGTCTGGTGGGGCATCTCAAGGCAGCCGAGCTGTTGTTGCTGGCCGAGGCAATCGATGCCGAGGAGTCGCTGCGGCTCGGGCTTGCCAACAAGGTGGTGGCGGCCGATGGATTGCTTTCCTTTGCCCGCGAGCAGGGGCTGAAGCTGGCGGCCAAACCGCCCAGGGCGCTGCAAAAGAGCAAGGCGCTGCTCAAGCAGGAGCTTAAACAGGCGGTGCACTTTGTCATCGATCTGGAGGCGCGCGCCTTCGCGCAGGCACTGCAAGGGGAAGAGGCACAGCAACGCATTGCCCAGAAGCTCAAGCGACGGAGTTAAGTTATCGCTCAACCCCGGTCAGTTGAGGCGAAAGCGGCCGATCAGCTCGCAGCCCTGTACCTTGTCCTGTAGCTGGATCAGCCGGGCAATCTCGGGATTGGGGTGACGCTTGAGAAAGGCGAGCAGGGCGCCGCGACAGCAACCCAGTTCGCTGATCAGCGCTTCGCACTCCCGGTTGGGGCACTGTGGTACCAGTGCAGTCACCAGCTCGGAGGCGAGCTTCAGGTAGCGCAGCTCGTAAGTCGGCTCATCCATCGCCCGCCAGAAATCGGCCAGCCGGTGACAGGTGGCGACCCGCATGGTGGCCAACTCCGTCAACTCGACCTGGGTCATCTCGTAAACATCCCCCAGCGCCTGCTGATAAAAGCAGATAGCCGCCCCCAGCGAACCGGCCTGCCAGGCACGCTCCGCCTCCAGCATGTATCGTTGCCAACTTTGCGGTGTCATCTCGCTCTCCCGAGTCCGTCATGGTGGGAGTGTTATCATGGCTAATTGAGAATAAATATCAACCAGAGGGTTAGTGCAGGATCTCTGCGCAACCTTGGCAAACCCGGCGCCCGACCTTATGATCGCGCCCTTCCCTCTTCTTTGGAGCACACCACAATGCGACCTCGCCTCCCGCAGATGCTGGGCTGCTCCCTGCTCTGCGTGCCCCGCATGCTGGTCTGGATCTATTAGCTGCGCTCAAGCGAACGCAACCCATCCGATCCATTCAGCAAAGGAGTACCAGCATGAACACCTGCCAACACTGGTCGCAGGTCGAATACCTGCACCTGACGGTGACCAACCCCAATATCTGCCTCAAAGGGCAGCACAGCTACTACTCGGGTGCCTGGGATGGCCCCTTCGAAGAGGTGGCGGTGCGCTACCTCCATGGCGATCCCTTCAGCCGCAGCCCGGAAACCGGCTGGGAGCCGCTCTGGCATATCGACCGGCTCCATATCGGCGACTATGTGCAAATTGCCGCTGGGGTAAAGATCATCATGGGCGGCAACCACACCCACAACACGGCCTTCATCAGCACCTATCCGTTCGCCGATCTGGCGGCGCTCAAGCGCAGCTACCGCCCCGCTGGCGATACCCGCATCGGCAACGATGTCTGGATCGGCATGGAGGCGATGATCATGCCCGGCGTCACCATCGGCGACGGCGCCATCATCGCCGCCCGTTCGCTGGTCAATCAGGATGTACCACCCTATGCCATGGTGGCGGGCACCCCGGCCAGGGTGGTGCGAATGCGCTTTGGCGAGGAGGAAATTGCCCGGCTACAGGCCCTCGCTTGGTGGGATTGGCGGGATCAACAGGTCAACGATCTGCTAGCGCTGATCCAGCAAGGTGACGTCGCCCTGCTTGAACAGGCGGCTGCCCACTGGGCGGTGCGCCATGAGTGACCACCGCTAACCAGTAGCTGACAGCATAAGGGCGACCCTGGGGTCGCCCTCTTTTATCTCCGGCATGCTCTGGATGCCGTCATCGCACATCCACTCACTGCGCGCTTTTGGACTGGTTGAGGCTGCACTGCTTGCCGGGATAACCGGGCAAGTCACTGGCATCGCTGCCGCAGGCGAGCCGTTTGGCCTGTTGCAGGCGGGCGGTCAGATTGGAGTTATCGACAGGCATCCACTGCATCTGCTTGCCGAGCCAGCTGGCCCAGGCAAACTCGACGAAATAGACCTGTTTGTCCTTGCGAAAGTAGCCCGCATCCTGCAGCAGTCCGGCCAGGGTGCGATAGGGGTAATCAGGCAGCTTGTCGATACTGGTCGGCAACTGCTCCGGGGTCAGCGGCTGCCCCTTCTCATCCTTGAGCCAGGCCCAGTGGTTGTTCTGCATCTGGCTCCAGAAGTTGGCTTTGTCCTGCAGACGGCCAATCACCTTGACCCGCGCATCCTTGACGCCCTGCTGCCACAACGCCTTGGTGAGATGGTGCCTGTCCACCAGCCAGTAGCTGCCATCCGGTGCAATCACCACGGGGATCTCTTTCTTTTTCATCAACTTGTCGAGCTGCTTTGCGCTCATGCCCGCCAATGTGGCCTGGGTCTCATCAACCTGGATCTGGCCGACGCCCCCCTGGGTCGGGTGCAAGGCATCGATGCCGATCTCGCACCAGTTGCCCACCGTCGTGTCGCTCTGGCACGGGGCCAACGCCCAGGCACTCTGGCTCAACACACAGGCCAGCAATAACCATGCTTTCATCGTTTGACACTCCTCACCACATTGAACTGCACAGACGCCGGGAACGCTCTGCTACCCCGATTGGGAGTGAGAGTCGAATGCTGGCGGTCAGACCAGCAAACGGGATATCATGATTTCCCATCTGTCGGCGATATTTTCTCGCCGAGTTTTCTCCCCGCTTCACACTATTTGAAGGATCCGACCCATGAAAGGATGGACCCCCTTGCTGGCCCTGCTGGGCTGTGCTGCTGTCCAGGCAGCCGATATTCCCGCCGGAACACAACTCGCCGCCGAGCAGATTGTCGTTCGCCACCTAAAGGATGAACCTGCGAGCCTGAGCCCGCTCAAGCTGGTCGGCCTGCCGGAGTTGCAGGTACTGCGGGATCTGTTCGAGGGGCTGCTGACCCAGGGGCCGGATGGCAAACCGGTTGCTGGGGTGGCGGCCAGCTGGGAGAACAAGGGCAACCAGTTCTTTACCTTCCATCTGCGCCCGGATGCGCGCTGGTCCAACGGCGATCCGGTCAAGGCCGGCGACTTCGTCTACGGCTGGCGCAAGCTGGTCGACCCGAAAGAGGCGGCCACCTTCGCCTGGTTTGCCCAACTGGCCCGTTTCGACAAGGTGGACGAGATCGTGGCTGGCAAATTGCCTGCCAGCGAGCTGGGGGTCAAGGCCCTCGATGATCACACCCTGCAAGTGACCCTCTCCCAGCCGGTGCCCTACTTCCTGAACCTGCTGAGCCACCCCAGCCTGTCGCCGCTCCATCAGGCCAGCATCGAGCAGTACGGCAACCAGTGGACCCAACCCGGCAAACTGGTGGGCAACGGTGCCTTTGTGCTGAACAACCGGGTGGTCAACGAGAAGCTGGAGCTGACCCCCAACCCTTATTACTGGGATCGGGCCCATACCGTATTGACCAAGGTGATCTTCATGCCTATCAATCAGGAGAGCGCGGCCACCAACCGCTATCTGGCGGGCGACCTGCATATCACAGAATCCTTCCCCAAGGAGCAGTACGACAAGCTGAAGCAGCAGATCCCGAATGAGGTCTACACCCCGGATCAGCTCGGTACCTACTACTACGCCTTCAATACCCGTCAGGCACCACTGAACGATGTGCGGGTGCGCAAGGCGCTCTCCTACACCATCGACCGCGCCCTGATCGCCGACAAGGTGCTCGGCACTGGCGAGAAACCGGCTTATCACTTCACTCCGGATGTGACCGCCAGCTTTACCCCGGCCGCCAACTTGCTCTCCACCAGCAGCCAGCCGGCGCTGGACAGCAAGGCCAAGGCCCTGCTCAAGGAGGCCGGTTACGGCCCGGACAAGCCGCTCAAGCTGACCCTGCTCTACAACACCGCGGAAATTCACAAGAAGATGGCACTGGCGATTGCCAGCATGTGGAAGCAGAAGCTGGGCGCCGAGGTCGAGCTGACCAATCAGGAGTGGAAAACCTATCTTGACAGCCGCCAGAGCGGTCAGTTCGAGGTGATCCGCTCATCCTGGGTCGCCGACTACAACGACCCGTCAGCGTTCCTCGGCCTGTGGGGCTCCCGTCACAGCGGCAATATGGCAGGCTTTGCCAATGCCCGTTATGACCAGCTGCTGGCAGAGGCTGCCAGCACTCAGGATGCCGCCAGCCGCAGCAAGCTGTTTGGCGAGGCGGAGGCGATCCTGCTGGATCAAGCCCCCATCGCCCCCATCTATCAGTACACCAATGCCCGACTCATCAAGCCATGGCTCAAGGGCTACCCCATCAACAACCCGGAGGATGTGGCCTACAGCCGCCAGCTCTATCTGATCAAACACTGACACCGGCCACAACGATGCGAGGCCCCGCAGGGCCTCGCTATTGATACTGTTCACACCATGATTTCCAGCCTAAAATGCCGCCCCTTCTGTTCAATTAATCTTCAATCCCCAGTCAGTCATGCGCTACCTGATACTGCTCTCGTTGTTGTGGACCCTGCCTGCGCAGGCCAATCGCGAATCCCAATGCCAGCAAGAGTTTGTCGGCTGGATGCTGCATCAGCAGCAACAGTTCAGCGATCGCAAGTCTGACAAGATGGAGCGGCGCCGGGCCGAGCGGGCCATCGATCTTGCCCGGCAGGAGTACGACAAGCAGGCCAGCTTCTGCAAGACCATGCAGCTTGTTCGTGAATACAAAGATGGCGATCCACGTTTTACTCCGCGCCCCGGAGAGATACACGACTACAGTACGGCTTCTGACAACACATCAGGGTGACCCTGACCAGAAAAACCAAAAGCGCGTCGATTGACGCGCTTTTTGTGGTTCTTGCCCTGACAAAGCGGCTTATTCGGCCGTCTCGCTGCTGGCAAACTCCGGCACCTTGGCCATGGCATCCAGCACCACCTGAATACCGGCGCCCGGTTTGCAGGCGTTCTCGCTCAGGTGACGGCGCCAGGCGCGAGCCCCCTGCATGTTCTGGAACAGCCCCAGCATGTGGCGGGTCATATGGGAGAGGTAGTTGCCCTTGGCCAGCTCCTGCTCGATATAGGGCAGCATCATCCGAACCACTTCATGGCGGCTCGGCACAGCACTGTTCTGGCCGAACACCAGGTTGTCTACCTGCGCCAGAATGTAGGGGTTCTGATAGGCTTCACGCCCCATCATAACACCATCAACGTGTTGCAGGTGCTCAAGGGTCTGCTCCATGGAGATGACGCCGCCGTTGAGGGCAATGGTGAGCTCCGGGTAATCCTGCTTGACCCGATAGACCCGAGGATAATCGAGGGGCGGGATCTCGCGGTTCTCCTTGGGGCTCAGACCACTCAACCACGCCTTGCGGGCATGGACGATAAAGGTATCGCAACCGGCATCGCGCACCTGCTCGATAAAGGCCTGCAGAAATTCGTAGGAGTCCTGATCATCGATACCGATACGAGTCTTCACCGTCACCGGAATATCGACTACATCGCGCATCGCCTTGACGCAGTCAGCCACCAGCGCCGGTTCGCCCATCAGGCAGGCGCCAAAGCGGCCGTTCTGCACCCGATCGGAGGGGCAACCGACGTTGATGTTCACCTCGTCATAGCCGCGCTCCTCGGCCAGCTTGGCACAGCGCGCCAGATCGGCCGGATTGCTGCCCCCCAGCTGCAGGGAAATGGGGTGCTCCTGCTCGCTGTAACCCAGATAATCCCCCTTGCCATGGATGATGGCGCCGGTGGTCACCATTTCGGTATAAAGCAAGGTCTGGCGACTCATCAGTCGATGAAAGTAACGGCAATGCCGATCAGTCCAGTCCAGCATGGGGGCGATGGAAAAACGCTGCGCCTGCATAAAAATCATCCGGGTTGGCTAAAGAAAGGGGCGGATTTTATCACAACGTGAAGCAGCCCCAGAAAATGAATTTTGTCGCCGCGCCATGCGAGGCCCTGTGATAGTATCCGGCTAATAGAAAGGGTATCTGCGTGATCATGAATCAAGACCAACTTTTACAACGAGCCGAGCGACTCTGTATACAGCGAGGGATCCGCTTCACCCCGACCCGACGTCAGGTATTTCGCCTGCTGGCGGCACACGGCAACGCCATCAGCGCCTATGATTTGTTAGCCCAGCTGCAACAAACCGAAGCCAATGCCAAGCCGCCAACCGTCTATCGGGCACTCGATTTTTTGCTCGAGCAGGGTTTTGCTCACAAGGTGGAATCTCTCAACGCGTTTATCTTCTGCTGCCACTTCGATCACGCTCACCCGATGCAGCTACTGATCTGCGATGAGTGCGGTGATGTGGTCGAGCTTCACGACTCGGCGATCGATAGCGCGTTTTCCGAGCAGGCCCACTTGCATGGTTTTACTATTACCAATAAGACGATAGAGGCACATGGCCAATGTGCCCGTTGTACGCCCACTGTAGGAAGTCATCATGAAGGCTGATTTTGTAAATCCGTTCCTGCTATCCCTGCTCAATGTGCTCTCGACCATGGCACAGCTGGAACTCAAACCGGGCAAACCGAAACGCAAGATGGATGAGTTGGCGCGCGGCGACGTCTCCGGCCTGATCGGCATGGTCGGCCCGCAGACCCGTGGTTCCCTCTCCATCAGCTTCGAGAAGGGGCTGGCGCTGGAGATCATGCGCCGTATGCTGGGGGAAGCGCCCGCCTCCATCAACGAAGAGGTGACCGACATGGTCGGTGAAATCACCAACATGGTGACCGGCGGTGCCAAGCGGATGCTGGGTGAGAAGGGCTACGAGTTTGACATGGCGACCCCCATCATCGTCTCAGGCCCCAACCACACCATCACCCACCGTGCCGATGGCACCAAGATTATGATGCCGTTCGAATCCGATTTCGGTCGCGCCACCATCGAAATCTGCTTCGAGTAATCCTATGTGGAAAGCATTGAAATGGATTTTCATCTGCTGGGCCCTGCTGTTGATCCTATCGGACATTCAGATCAGCACCTCCCTCTACAAATACGAGGATAACCGGGTACTCATCAACTTCCCGCGCTGGGAGACCAAGCAGCCTTGGGGCACCTTCGAGTGGCATGCCGGACGGGTGGAAACCCACTGGTATGGTCTGGAGGGTAAACCCAAGCCGTCAGGCCCGCAAATCTGATCCGGTAACGGATCCGGCAGAAACAGAAGAGGCCAGCAGATGCTGGCCTCCTTGCTATCTCGTTGTTTCTGAATCAAGCCGCCTCGGCAGCCAGCTTCTCGGGCGGGCGAACCACCATCCCTACCACGCAAGCCAGCAGGGTCGGCATCAGCCAGGCAAGGCCATTGTCGAACAGCGGCAGGAAAGCAAACGCATCCATCTTCATACCGGCAGCTCGCAGCCCATCCAGACAGCCAAACAGAAAGGCGACCGCCAGCACGCCGCGAAACACCCGCCGTGGATGGGCAAACCACCCCTTGAGGAAGGTGAGCAGCACCAGCGCGATGGCGACCGGATAAATGGCCACCAGCACCGGGATGGAGAGGCCGATCAATTCGCTCAATCCCACATTGGCCACCAGTGCACAGAGCGCCCCCAGCAGCATCACCCAGTTGCGATAGGCCCAACCTGTCAGGCCATGGAAGTAGTCAGCACCGGCACAGAGCAGGCCGACCGCACTGGTAAAACAGGCCAGGGTGATGATGGCAGCCAGAATAAACTGACCCGGTTGGCCAAACAGGCTCAGGACGTAGGCATTGACGATAGCGCCGCCATTGCTGATATCGCTCGCCACCCCACCGGCGCTGTTGCCCAGCTGAAAGAGTGAGACATACACCGCCGACAACCCGACCGCCGAGATCAAGCCCGCAATGGTCAGATATTTGAACTGGCTGCGATAATCCTCAATCCCCTTCTGGCGCAGCAACCCGATGATCAGGGCGCCAAACATCAGGGAGGCCAAGGTATCCATGGTGTTGTACCCCTCCAGCATCCCCTTGGTCAGGGCTGCATCTATGTACTCACCGCTGGCATCAGGCATGGTGCCCTGCGGCGTCATAAAGACCCCGACCGCCAGAATAAGCAGCATCGCCATCAGGGCTGGGGTCAGATACTTGCCGACCGCATCGAGCAGTTTGCCCCGATCGAGCGCCACCAGGATCACCAGCGCAAAGAAACTCAGGGTGTAGATCAGCAGCCCCTCATGACCGGCATCGCCGAGCCAGGGCTTGAGCCCCATCTCGTAGGCGACCAGACCGGTGCGGGGAATGGCAAAGGCGGGCCCCATGATGATATAGATGACGATGGCCAGCGCCGTCGCCACCCCGGCGGGCAGATAGCGGGTCATTCCGGTCCAGCCACTCGCGCCGCCCCCCGAACTCCCCTTGGCCACCGCAATCAGGGTGATCAGCGGCAAGCCCACTGCCGTCAGCAAAAAGCCGCACATGGCGGCCAGCAGATGCTCACCAGCCATAAAACCGGCCAGCGGCGGAAAAATGATATTGCCAGCCCCCAGATAGAAGGCAAACGTCATAAACCCCAATCCGAATACGTCGGACAACTTCAATGATTTCGTCAAACTCAACCTCATCTGCCTTATCAGCTTGTTATTGATTGCACCCACTGCCTGGCAGATAACCGGTAACAATACCTCTCGCCCCCACACGGCCCTCGGACCGGATGAGGCGCACCACCTTTAGCATAAAGAAGAAGAGTTCGATCTCAATCACCAATTAATATCTTGAAACAATTTACTGCTGCGGAATTAATCGCCGAACAACTCGGCGTTCCATAAACAGGTGTCACACGTGGCGTATGGGAGGTAAGAAGGGGGGAACAGGTTATAGCGGCCAAATACGGCTGCTCAGATGCTATCTGCGAACGGTGACAACTACGGCAGTGTAAAGCGAGGCGAGAAACGAAGCTCACAGAAAACAAAAGAGCCTGCACGGGGCAGGCTCTTGCTCTTGGCAATATCACATCGGGCGTGATCAGGCAGCTTCGGCAGCCATCTCGGTCGGACGCACCATCATGCCAACTACGCAGGCCAGCAGGGTCGGCATCAGCCAGGCGAGGCCCTTGTCGAACAGCGGCAGGAAGGCGAACGCATCCATCTTCATGCCGGCAGCACCCAGACCATCCAGGCAACCGAACAGGAAGGCAACCATCAACACGCCACGGAACACCAGACGGGGACGGCCGAAGTAACCCTTCAGGAAGGTGACCAGTACCAGCGCCACGGCAACCGGATAGATGGCAACCAGCACCGGAATGGAGAGGCTGATCAGCTGGCTCAGGCCCACGTTGGCCACCACGGCACAGATAACGCCCAGCAACACCACCAGCTTCTTGTAAGCCATGCCGGTCAGATTGTGGAAGAAATCGGAACAGGCGGAGATCAGACCGACTGCAGTGGTAAAGCACGCCAGAGTGATGATGGCCGCCAGAATGAACTGACCCGGCTGACCAAACAGGCTCAGTACGTAAGCGTTGACGATGGCGCCACCGTTGCTCACATCGGTCGCCACACCGGCTGCAGTGTTGCCCAGCTGGAACAGGGAGACGTACACCACGCTCAGACCAACGGCAGAGATGAGGCCGGCAATGGCCAGATACTTGAACTGGCTCTTGTAATCGTTGATGCCTTTCTGGCGCAGCAGGTCGACGATCAGAGCACCAAACATCAGGGACGCCAGGGTGTCCATGGTGTTGTAGCCTTCCAGGATCCCTTTGACGAAGGGGCTGTTCTGATAGTCACCGGACGCATCAGGCATGGAGCCTTGCGGTGCTACGAATACCCCGACCGCCAGAGTCAGCAGCAGCAGCATCAGTACCGGAGTCAGGTATTTGCCGATGGCGTCCATCAGCTTGCCCTGGTTCATGGAGACTAGAATGGCCACACCAAAGAAGATCACGGTATAGGCAGCAAGACCAACCTGACCCATGTCACCGATGAACGGCTTGAGGCCCATCTCGTAGGCAACCAGACCGGTACGGGGCGCGGCAAAGGCCGGGCCGATGATGATGTAGATGGCAACGGCCAGCGCAGTCGCGACACCGGCAGGCAGCAGCTTGGTCATGCCAGCCCAGCCGTTACCGGCTTTCGCAACGGCCAGAATGGTCACCAGAGGCAGGCCCACGGCAGTGACCAGGAAGCCAAACATCGCCAGGGAGAGGTGCTCACCAGCCATGTAACCGGCCAACGGCGGGAAAATGATGTTACCGGCGCCCAGGTAGAAGGCGAAGGTCATAAACCCTAATCCGAGTACATCGGACAATGTGAGTGATTTCGTCAAGTTCAACCTCGTCTGTCTTGTAAATTATTGCTTGTTATAGTTTTTATCGGTCGCTGACCGGGTGTGTTCAGGGGGTATAAAAAAAGAGCCCCGCATGTTTTTTCATCGCAACCAGTGGTTTTAGCTGGTCTGGAGCGGGCGCTCGATCTGGAACCAGCATAATGGCGTGAAAAAATAGTTCAAGACGAAATTTACATCTTCAAATAGAAGGGGTTGGTCAGTTGGATATATCTGTCGGAATAGGCCCCATCAGCAGAATGGATCACAATTTCACCCCTCTCACACCTGTTTAATCCTCTGCCAAGTAGCAATAAAACACGATTTGCCTCTTTACCCTCTCTGGTGATAACAGCTGTATAACAAATGCCATGCAGATCATAATTCGCCGAAATGCATAAAATTTCATCGGCCATCGCCGTCGGCAGCACCAGCGCCACCTGCCCGTTCGGGCTCAGCAAACGATCGCAGGCCGCCAGTAATGCGTGGCTGTCGAGGGCTCCGGTATGGCGGGCCAACGCCCGCGCCGGATCGCTAAATGACTGGCCTGCCACGAAATAGGGAGGGTTGGAGACGACAAGATCGTAAGGGGCTGCCTGATAATCCTGAATGGCACTCTCTATGACGGTCACCCGATCGGCCCAGGGAGAGGCAGCCGCATTCTCCCGCGCCTGGCTGGCCGCATTAATATCCAGTTCGACCGCATCAAGACGGCAGTCAGATCTGCTGCGCTGGGCCAGCATCAGGGCGATCAGGCCGCTGCCGGTGCCGATATCGAGCACTCGACGCGCCTGTTCGACCGGCGCCCAGGCACCGAGCAAAATGCCATCGGTACCCACCTTCATGGCGCAGCGATCGTGATTGATATGGAACTGTTTGAAGGTAAATCCGCGACTACGTCCCATCTGGCCCCCGTCATCTGCAAAAATGGTGGGCGATTATAGCGGCTAAGACACACTCACCAATAGGAGCCGACGAGATAATCGCCTATAATCTGCCGTTTCCTTAATGACCGAGTATTGCCATGAGCCAGTCCTTTGATGATTTCGACCTGCACCCAGCCCTCAACCGGGCCTTGGCCGAGATGGGATTCACCCGCCCCACCACCATCCAGCAGATGGTGCTGGAGCCAGCCCTGGACGGCCGCGATATTCTGGCATCCGCACCGACCGGTACCGGCAAGACCGCCTCTTTCCTGCTGCCGGCACTCCAGCACCTGCTGGACTTCCCGCGCCGCAAGCCGGGCCCCTGCCGCATGCTGATCCTGACCCCGACCCGTGAGCTGGCGCTGCAAGTGACCGCCCACGCCAAGGCGCTGGCGGCTCACACCAACCTCAGCATCGAGACCATCATCGGCGGCGTCAGCCATGAAGAGCAGCTGCCTGCCCTGACCAAAACCACCGACATAGTGGTGGCAACCCCGGGCCGTCTGCTCGAGTACATCGAGAAAGAGGAGTTCGAGAGCCACGACATCGAGGTGCTGGTGCTGGACGAAGCGGACCGCATGCTGGACATGGGCTTTATCAAGGATGTGAACCGCATCGTGGCCGAAGCGCGCTACCGCAAGCACACCATGCTGTTCTCCGCCACCCTGGAAGGGGCCGGCCTTGAGAAGTTCGCCAACGAGATCCTCAAGGATCCGGTGGAGCTGCATGCCGAACCGCCCCGCAGCGAACGTCGCCCCATCACCCAGTGGATCCATCTGGCCGATGACGCCGCCCACAAACTGGCGCTGCTGACCCATATCCTGAAAGATCCGGAAACCCAGAAAGCCATCATCTTCGTCAAGACTCGCGAGCGTCTGGCGGAGCTCTCCGGCCAGCTGCAGGCTGCAGGTATCTCCTGCGCCTGGATCCGTGGCGAGATGGAGCAGAGCAAGCGTATCGAGTCGATCCGCAAGTTCCACGAAGGGGAAGTGCCCTTCCTGATCGCCACCGACGTCGCCGCACGCGGCATCGATCTGCCGAACGTCAGCCATGTCATCAACTACGACATGCCCTACGGCGCCGATGTCTACGTCCACCGGATCGGCCGTACCGGCCGCGCTGGCAACCGTGGCTGTGCCATCAGCCTGGTGGAAGCCCACGACATGGCGATGGTCGCCAAGATCGAACGCTACACCGAGGAGCGCCTCAAGCGCCGGGTGATCGACGAGCTGCGCCCGAAACACAAGGAAGCGCGGGTACCGGTGAAGAAGAAAAAGCCGGTCGACAAGAAGAAGTCCGCCAAGAAGAAAAAGAAGAAGTGATCGCCTGGCGATAAAGAGAAGGGCCATCCCGCGGGATGGCCCTTCTGCATTCTGAATCACTCTGACGAGTGGTTATGCCGCCACTCTGCGCATCCCCATATGGGGGATATCATCTTCGAGATAGCCTTCCCCTTCCGCCACAAAACCGTGTTGGCCGTAGAAGCCTTGCAGATGGGCCTGCGCCCCCAGCCAAATACTGTGAGTCGGCCAGCGCGCCTCGCACGCCTTGACCGCCTCGCCGATCAGCTTATGACCAAGACCACCGCCGCGCGCCTTGGGTGAGGTCACCACCCGGCCGATGGCGGCACTGCTCTCATCGCCGATGCCGGGCGCCATAATCCGCGCGTAAGCAGCAAGCTGGTCGCCCTGATAGCCGAGCAGGTGCCAGACCCCATCGCGGCGATCGAGCCCGTCCAGATCCTGAAAGGGGCAGGTCTGCTCCACCACGAACACCTCGGCCCGCAGCGCCAGCAACTCATACAACTCGTCAGTGGTCAGTTCAGACCAGGGTTTCAGGATCCAGTTCATCGGCAACTCCTTATCAGTTCGGCCTGCCAGCATAATCGTGGCGCCAGCGCCCTGCATTAACCTTTGTTAAGTTCTTTCAGCCGTTTGCGAATGCGGCTCAGGCTGATGGGAGTAATGCCAAGATAGGCGGCGATCTGGTGGTCGGGCACTCTGGCATCGAGTGCGGGAAAGCTGTCGAGAAAGTGCTGATAACGCGCCTGCGGGCTACCGGTCAGCAGCAACTGCTCCTTCTCCTCCTTGATGCGCAGCTGCACCTCCAGCAGGTGCTGGTACCAGCGCGGCCAGCCGGGCAACTGGCGCAAGTCGGCCAGACTGAACAGCTGCAGACGGCAGG
The DNA here is from genome assembly GCF_049171255.1 of Aeromonas sp. 603757. NCBI lineage: Bacteria > Pseudomonadati > Pseudomonadota > Gammaproteobacteria > Aeromonadales > Aeromonadaceae > Aeromonas > Aeromonas sp. 603757. The sequence goes on from NZ_JAAKOE010000026.1 coordinate 46,669, forward strand.
GCTCCAGCGCCTCCACGCTGTAGCGGGCTGGCTCGCCACTGAGCAGGTGGTGGAAGTCGAGAAACTCGTCCCCCTCCCAGTAGAACTCCTTGATGTACTCGCGGCCATCTTCCAGCACCAACTTGGCCCGCAGCAACCCCTGCTCCACCCTGACCAGCAGATCCGGGCTGTCGCCAGTATGCCAGAGGCAGCTTTTCGGGCTGAGGGTCAGCGGGCGGGCAAAAGAGAGGAGGCGCGCGGCCTCCTCTTTATCTGCGACCTGCGCCCAATCGAAGGGGGGTCTGTCAGTCAGCATGATTAACCGCGGCGCTGACGCACGGCTTCAAACAGGCAGACGCCGGTTGCCACCGAGACGTTGAGGCTGGATACCGCCCCTGCCATCGGGATGCTCACCAGCTCGTCGCAGTGCTCGCGGGTCAGGCGACGCATACCTTTACCTTCGGCACCCATCACCAGCGCCATCGGGCCGGTCAGTTTGGCCTGATAGAGGTCGTGATCGGCCTCGCCAGCGGTGCCGACAATCCAGACGCCGCGCTCCTGCAATTCGCGCAGGGTGCGGGCCAGGTTGGTGACCTGAATGAGCGGCACCAGTTCGGCGGCGCCACAGGCAACCTTGCGCACGATCGGGGTGAGACCCGTGGCCTTGTCCCGCGGCACGATGACAGCATGAGCCCCGGCAGCATCGGCGCTGCGCAGGCAGGCGCCGAGGTTGTGCGGGTCAGTAACGCCATCCAGCACCAGCAGGAAGGGCTGGCTCTGTTGTGCCGCCAGCTCGTCCAGCAGGCTGGCCAGATCGTGCTCGGCCAGCTTCGGCGCCTCTTTCACCCGGGCCATGATACCCTGGTGATTGTTGCCTTCCGCCTTGTCATCAAGGGTCTTGCGGTTCACGCTCTGCACCTTGAGACCGAGGGATTCCAGCTCGGCCAGCAGAGGTTGCAGCCGGTCGTCATCCCGCCCCTTGAGGGCCCACACTTCGATGAAGCGCTCGGGAGTGCGCTCCAGCAGCGCGGATACAGCGTGAATGCCGTAGATCAGTTCAGTACTCATTTAGTGCTCTTGGCCTTATCGCGAGCCTTTTTGCTCGGTCGTCTGTTGCTCGGTTTGGCGCGGCCACCCTTATCGGATTTGCCGTGATCCTTGCCCTCTTTACGTTTTTCGTGGCGCTGGGCGCTCTTGGCCTTCTCTTTCTTGATCTCGGCCTGTTTGCGCGCCATCTCTTTGGCGTTCTTGCCGGTGGCCTTGAGCGGCTCTTCCACCATCAGGAAGTCGATCTTGCGATCATCCAGGTTCACGCCCATCACCTTGACCCGCACCTTGTCACCCAGACGGTAGCGACGGCGGAAGTTCTCGCCAATCAGCTGCATGTGCAGGGGATCAAACTGGTAGTAGTCGTTGGTGAGGGTGCTGACGTGCACCAGACCGTCGATGTGGATCTCCGCCAGACGGACGAAGAAACCAAAGCCGGTGACGCTGGCGATAACGCCGTCAAACTCGTCACCCACGTGATCCAGCATGTACTCGCACTTGAGCCAGTCGGCCACGTCGCGGGTCGCATCGTCGGCACGGCGCTCGGTCATGGAGCAGTGCTCGCCCATCGGGTCCACTTCTTCCAGCTGGTAGTGATAACCACCGCTCGGGGTCCACTTGTGGCGCAGATTGCCCTGCTGCTCCTTGGCGGTCTGATACTTGATCGCCCGGTGCAGGATCAGGTCGGGATAGCGACGGATTGGCGAGGTGAAATGCGCGTAGGACTTCAGGGCCAGACCGAAGTGACCGATGTTGTCAGCCTGATAGATGGCCTGACGCATGGAGCGCAGCAGCATGGTGGAGAGCAGCTCCGCATCCGGGCGCCCCTCAAACTTGGCGGCCAGCTCGGCAAAGTCTTTCGGCTCGGGCTCGAGGCCACCTTTGAGCTCCAGACCCAGTTCGGCCAGGAAGTCACGGAAACCGGTCAGACGCTCTTCACCCGGACGATCGTGTACCCGGAACAGGGCGGCAGCTTCGTTCTTCTCGATGTAGCGGGCGGCAGCCACGTTCGCCTGGATCATGCACTCTTCGATGATCTTGTGGGCGTCGTTGCGCACCAGCGGCACAATGCGGTCGATCTTGCGCTGGGCGTTGAAGATGAAGCGGGTCTCCTCGCTCTCGAACTCCACCGCGCCACGCTGATGGCGGGCATGCTTGAGCGCCTTGTAGAGGTTGTTGAGCTCCTCGATATGGCCCACCAGCGGATCATACTGCTGGCGCAGCTTGGGATCGCCATCGAGGATCGCGGCAACCTTGGTGTAGGTGAGACGGGCGTGAGAGTTCATTACCGCTTCGTAGAACTTGTAGCCGGACATGCGACCAGCGGCGGAGATAGTCATCTCGCACACCATGCAGAGGCGGTCTACTTGCGGGTTCAGGGAACACAAGCCGTTGGAGAGCACCTCCGGCAGCATGGGCACCACGAACTCGGGGAAGTAGACGGAGTTGCCGCGCTGATAGGCTTCGGCATCCAGCGCCGTGCCGGGCTTCACGTAAGCGGAGACGTCAGCAATGGCAACCCACAGACGCCAGCCACCACCGCGTTTGGCTTCACAGAAGACGGCGTCATCGAAGTCACGGGCGTCTTCCCCGTCGATGGTCACCAGCGGCAGGGCGCGCAGGTCGATGCGGCCCTCTTTGGCTTTCTCCGGCACCTGCTCACCGAGACCGGCAACCTCTTTGGTCACCTCTTCCGGCCAGGTGTGCGGGATACCGTGGGTACGCAGGGCAATTTCGATCTCCATGCCCGGCGCCATGTTCTCGCCCAGCACTTCCAGTACGGTGCCGACGGCATTGATGCGGGAGGTAGCGCGCTGATTGATGCGCACAACCACGACCTGGCTTTGGCGAGCCCCTTTGTTTTCCCCTTCCGGGATGATGATGTCCTGGCCGATACGGCTGTCATCCGGCACCACGAAACCAACACCATTCTCGACGAAGTAACGGCCGACAATGTCAGCCTCACGGGACTTGAGCAGGCGCACCAGACGCGCTTCCTGACGACCCTTGCGGTCAATCTCGGTCGGCTGTACCAGCACGTAATCGCCATGCATCAGGCGTTGCATCTCTCGGTTGTTCAGATACAGATCCGGACCACCACCTTCCGGACGCAGAAAACCGAAGCCATCCTTGTGGCCGATTACATAACCTTTGACCAGATTCAGGCGATCCGGCAGGGCATAACATTGGTTGCGAGTGAATACCAGTTGTCCATCACGCTCCATGGCGCGCAGACGACGACGCAAGGCTTCCAACGGCTCTTCATCTTTCAGCTTGAGGACCTTGGCCAACTCTTCACGGGACATGGGCTTTTCATGGCCCTTGATGAGTTCCAGGATCAACTCGCGACTGGCGATGGGGTTATCGTATTTTTCGGCCTCGCGTTCGAGGAAAGGATCTTTTTGAGACATAAGCAGGCCTTAGGGTAGGTGGTAACGGTGCCATTATATCGGAGGGGGGGGCGAATGGCATCCATCGGCTGCCTTTTGGCCAATCTCTCTGTCATACTATCTTCAGTTCGCTGGCATGATGAGACACAGAACTCATGAGTAAGGACACATTTGCCCAATCCGCCGCCTATCTCAAACAGGCAGTTCCCCTGATGATCAAGTACCAAATCCCCACGACGCCGGACAACTACCACCTGTGGTACAACTATGTCTCGGCCAGCATGCCCGAACTCAACCAGGCGATCGATCAAGCCATCAAACTGCAGGGAACCTGCTCGCTCACTACCTGCGAGCGCCTCTATCACCAATATCTGGCTGCGCAGGACGAACAGCAGATGGAGGCGATGAAGCTCAACCTTGCAGCCATGGCCAACGAGCTCGGCCACTCCATGCAGGATGCCATCTCCGATACCGGTATGTTTCAGGAGATGCTCGACAAGAGCTTCGACAAGTTAAGTAAGATCGACGATGAGGGGCTGAGCCTGGAAGATACCATGGGCATCTTGCGAGACTTGGTGCGCGAATCGCGGGATGTACGCATGTCCACCATGCACTTTCGCAGCCAGCTCAGCAATGCCGAGAAGGAGATCAAGGAGCTGCGTGCCGCGCTCAACGAAACCCGCAAACTGGCCAACGAGGATGCACTCACCAACCTGCTCAACCGCCGCGCCTTCGATCTGGAGCTGGAGGGGTTGATCCGCAGTCAGCACCCCTTTTCACTGATCCTCGCCGATATCGATCGGTTCAAAAATTTCAACGACGAGTACGGTCACCTGCTCGGCGATCAGGTGCTGCGTGCCTTCAGCAAACGGCTGCGCGATGCCTGCAAGGAGGGGGTCACCGCCTATCGGCTGGGTGGGGAAGAGTTTGCCATGCTGGTTCCCCATCGCTCGCTGGCACTGGCTAGGCAAATGGCAGAGAGCATGCGCCGTTCCATAGAGCGGATGTCGATTCTGGATCGCAAATCTGGCCGCCGCATCGACCACATCACCGCCTCGTTTGGCGTGGGCGAGTTCAACGGTCAGGAGAGTGCAGACTGTCTGGTCGAACGTACCGACAAGCTGCTCTACAAGGCCAAGGAGCTGGGGCGCAACCGGGTGATGCCGCTCCCTTCCTGATTTGTCCTCTGTCCGACCGCAATGCCAATGTAAAAAGCCAGTCAGCTCAACTGACTGGCTTTTTGGCCTCTCTTGCTCCAACAGGGGCTGTTAATTCCAGCCCCTGTGGAGAGCTGCTCAGTGTGAAAGATTACTCCTGCACCTCGCTGACACCTTCGACTTTCACATCAACACGGCGATCCGGAGCCAGGCAGACGATCAGCTCACGCTTGGACTTGCTGACGCAGCTGTCGCCGGTAACCGGTGAGGATTTACCACGCCCTTCCACATTGATCTTGGCGGCCGGGATCCCTTTACCAACCAGATAGTTGGCGACGGTCTGGGCACGCTGCTCAGAGAGTTTCTGGTTGTAGGCATCGGAACCGATACGGTCGGTGTGACCAATTACGGTTGCCACGCCATCTTTGGGTCGAGCCTCTTCAATCTGGCTGTAGAGGCTATCCAGAGCCTGACTGGCCTCTGGCTTGAGGGTCGCCTTGTTGAAGTCAAACAGCACATCAGAGCTCAGGGTGAACTGCTTCTCGACCATCACAGGCTCGGGAGCCGGGGCTGGTGCCGGAGCGGGTGCCACGGGGGCAACCTGACCAAAGCGATAAACCGCTGCCAACGACAGCAAGCCGTTATCCATTCTCAGGCCGGTATCATCACGGCTGCCATACGGGGTGGTGTACTGGTACTCTAGGCGAGCAGCCCAGTCGAGGTTAAACGCATACTCGGCACCCAGAGCACCGACCATGACAAAGCGGCTGTCATCCTTGTAGAGATCGCTCTTGGTATCAGCCCAGCCATAACCGCCACCGACACGACCATACAGATCCAGATTATCGGTAACCGGGAAACCCAGTTTCAGGGTCAGTTGGGCCAGCTGTGCTTTCACTTCATCACTGAAAGCGCCTGCCGCCGTAGTCGCATCGTATTTGTAATTGCCCAGGTAGTCGTAACCCAGCTCCAGCCCCAGATTTTTGTTGATCTGATAGCCGCCGAACACACCCGCACCCAGGGCATCGTTGGTCTCATTGCCAAGCGTCAGGGCATTGCTTTCATCAATGCCGTAGAAGTTGGACCAACCCAGTTTGGCACCACCATACCAGGTGTTGTCCTGACCGGCCGCCTGGGCATTGGCCGCCAGCAAGCCGGTAACCAGCAAGGTAATCAATGATTTTTTCATATCTGAGCCTCTGCAACTTTGTGTAGGAGGAGGTTGATTGATATCAACTCGTCTTCTAGGCGCAATCGCCCAAAAGCGATCACTGCAGATAAACGTTAGCCTATTTTCAAGTCACTGATATCAATTAACAAAAAACACTCTAACGCAACCACGTTACAAAAACAGCAACAAACGTTTGTTATTTGAACTGAATGTGACGCAAAAAGACGCACAGATGAGGGCTGAAAGGGAAAAAAGGCCAGCAACATGCTGGCCCGAAGCGATATCAGTGACGAACAAACTCGTAGTGCTGATCGATAAAGTCAGCAACACGCTGGCTCAATACCTTGTGCACCGTCTTGGTCGGATGCACCTGATCCCAGAACATATGCTCATCGCAGTTGAGAGTCGCTGCTCGCCCTTTTGCCTGCCCGCTCACCACCGCCTGCGCCAGGATCGGGTTACCGGCAATAGCCACTCTTTCGGAGACACTCAAAGCCGGGGTCGCAGCCACCTCGGCGGCGCTGCCGGAGAACGGCTTCCACATATAGCCACCACCGTAGCAGGCGTGCTCAGTGTCACTCAGACCAAACTGCTGGGGATCGCGCATCATCTCGTCAAACTGCTTGTCCACTTCGAACAGCTTCACGATGCCAAGGGGAGCCAGCTCGCGAGTGAGGTTCTGCAACTTCTGGTTGTGGTAGCTGGCCACATGGCGCACCTTCTCCACCACCTTCATGCTGCGGGCTGACGGGGTCTGCCCCAGATCAGGAATGTTGAACAGCAGGATCTGCTGCGCGCCGTTGAGCACCAACCGGTTGGATGCCAGCCGGATGGTATCGATCACCCGATCCGCATCCCGCTCGGTGTTCCAGCCATAGGCCAGATAGTCGTTGGCACCGACCCAGATCACCACCAGATCATCGGGGCGGAACTTGTCCTTTTTCAGGAACTGATCGATCTCGTAATCGAGATTATTGATCACCTGATATTTGGGATCCCAGGACCAGAAACCGAGCCAGCCGTTCAGGGCGCCCAGATGGTTATAGGCCACCGCGGTTGCACCGCCTTCCGCCTCGTTGGCCACGACCAGACCGGGGAAACGCTCGTCACCCAACTGCTCCAGCCACACCGGGCCGTTGCTGAAGCGCCCGTTGAAGTAGGGTGGGCTGGAGGGGAGATACCCCCGCATCTTTTTGTACATCTTGCCGGTGTCGGAGAGGCTGTCACCAAACATCACAACCCGGGAAAAAGGTTGGCGTCCTTCTGCCGCTTGCGCGGTCAATGCCATTAACCCCAATAAACAAACAAGCCATTTTTTCATATTGTTATGCTCTTCGATTAAGCAGGTGAGACCTGCGGACTTCTCCTCGAGTGGCGACAGGCATGGGAAGAGTCTGCTGCCACTGACTTCTGGTGAAGGCGACAGATTACAGTTCCAGATGAAATCACACATGTTCCGCCACCGATGAAATCGCTTGCGCTCACAAAACAGACAATCACACCAGCCTATTTCTTTCACGCTTGTTTCACGCCCCCCCCGGCACAATGCCCTCATACCAACGACAGGAGTATGAAATGAACAAGGCAAGCGCAAGCGTAATCGGACTGTTGACCCTGATGTCTGTCTCCTCTTTTGCCATGGCGGCCTATACCGGCCCGCAGGAGCAGAACAAGGTTTCCGTTGCTCAACTGAAAGATCTGGCCGATGACAGCTGGACCACCCTGGAAGGGAAACTGGTCAAGCACCTGGGCGGCGAGAATTATCTGTTCCGTGATGCCAGCGGTGAGGTGGAGGTCGAAGTGGATCAGGATGTGTGGCGCGGCACCGAAGTGGGCCCGGATGATCAGATCCGCATCCGTGGTGAAGTGGACCACAGCTGGAACAAAACCGAAGTGGAAGTGAAAACCCTGGAGAAAGTGGGCGCGGCCCCGCAGACCAAGGGCGGCTTTATCGCCAAATAAGGCCACTTCAACGACGAACTGGCCAGACGTTAAAAGGGCGCTTGATATCAAGCGCCCTTTTGCATGGTTAACCCAGCGTCACAGCTTAACCGGCCCGACTAGAAAAAGCTCTCTTGAATCCCTTCTCGGCCTGATTGACTTTGTAGAGGTAACGGCGCGCCTCCTCTTTGGGATGTTGCTCGGTCAACACCTGATATACCGCCTCGGGGGAGAGCCGGTTGATCCGGCCCGGCGCCGCCTTGCGATCGCTGGAGAAGGTATTGAGTACCCCGCCCGCACCACCGTTATAGGCGGAGATCACCGCATAGCGACGGGAGCGCGGATCCTGAATATCCGCCAGATAGACGGTCTGCAACAGGTGCAGGTAGGCGGTACCGACATCGATGTTGTAGGCCGGATTGAACAGCTCCTCCCGAGTCGGCTGGCCGTTCTTGCCCTTGACCCGAACATAGACGTCACGACCGGCGGTAGCCGGGATCACCTGCATCAGGCCATAAGCGTTGGCATGGCTCACCGCATAGGGGTTGAAGCTGCTCTCGGTCTTGATCACCGCATAGATCAGGCTCTCCGGCACGCCGTATTTGCGCGACGCTTCCCGGATGATCCCCGCATACTTGTAGCCCCGTCGATCTTCATGGTTGGCCACCATGGGAATATCGACGAAGAAGATGGTGCGAATCCCCAGAGTGCGCTTCTTCATCGCCGTGTTGAGCAGGTAATCGGCATAACGCTCGGCGCGCCAGGAGGCGCGGATTGGCTGGCGCTGATTGTCCAGCACCTGACCATAGAGGAAAGGCTCGCCGCCGGTCAGAATTTCCCGATCGGAGTAAAGATCCACTTCGGCCGGATCGTCCGGCGTCAGCAGGGTCTCGATAATGGCGCGACGCAGGTGAGCGCGGGGATCGATGCCCGAGACCGTCTCCACCATGATGTGACCGCTGGAGAAGTCGATATGGGCCCGGCTCTTGTACTGATCCGTGTATTTGACGTAGTCAAACTTGCCCGCAAACAGCGCCTCCCGCCCCCATATCTCGTTCACGTTATGGGAGAGCGCGCTGATCATGTGTTCAAAACCGCGGATGTCCTTGCCGTTGACCAGATCGTCATCCTCACTCCCGCTGGGCTTGGGGGAGGATGAGCAGGCAGAGAGAAACAGCAGGGTGCACAGCAGCCAAAAAATTCGGCCCATAGGATCCTCAAACCGGGCAGCAGAGCTGCCCATCATTCATTTGCTGCGACTTCAGAAGCGGTCACGCCAGTGTGGCGCCATTCCCGCACCTGTTCACACGTACAACAGCCGGAGAGCTTACTGGGCAGGCGGGGTGTAACCTTCGATCTGCACTTCACCTGCATCAAACAGGTAGCTGACCATCTCTTTTTCCAGCAGTTGGCGATGCTCAAGATTCATCATGTTGAGCTTTTTCTCGTTGATCAGCATCACCTGCTTCTTCTGCCACTCGGCCCAGGCTTCCTTGCTGATGTTGTCAAAAATCCGCTTGCCGAGCTCACCGGGATAGAGTTGGAAATCCAGACCAGGGCCCTCTTTTTTCAGGCGTTGGCAAAATACAGTACGGCTCATGTTGACCTCTATGGTTGTAACTCTGGATAGGCGAGGAGACGGGCCGTGGCAGCCGCCAGCCCCACCTCGGCAGGATGGCGTAAGTTATACCAGAGTCGGTTATCTGCTTCCATGAGCCGCAGCGGCTGCGCCTCATCAATGTCAATCAGCAACGGCTGAATATCGAGATGGAAGTGGCTGAAAGTATGGCGAAAACCGGCCAGTTCACGATAACCGTGATGGCTCAGGCCGAGGGATTCCAGCAGACCATCCACCTCCGCCAGCGAGGCCACCTGCGGGAAGCAGTAGAGCCCGCCCCAGATCCCCTGCGGCGGCCGCTTCTCCAGCAGCAGCTCATCACCATGGCGGATCAGCAGCATGATGCCATCGCGAGCCGGAATGCTCTTCTTGGGCTTACTGTTGGGATAAGCGGTAGGCTTGCCTTGCGACAGCCCCTGGCAATCGGCCCGCACCGGACAGCGATCACAGGCAGGCTTGCTGCGGGTGCAGATTGTCGCCCCGATATCCATCATCGCCTGATTGTATTGCGCCACGCCCAGTTTGGGAGTGAGCCGGATGGCGATCTCCCACAGCTCGTTCTCCACCTGTTTTTGGCCGGGCCAGCCCGGCAGCGCCAGCCAGCGGGTGAGTACCCGCTTCACGTTGCCATCAAGGATGGCGTGGGGCTGACCCAGAGAGAGCGACAGCACGGCCCCGGCGGTTGAGCGGCCAATCCCCGGCAGCGCCATCACCTCGTCAAAGCGCTCGGGAAAGAGACCGTGGTGGTGATCGCGGATCTGCTGGGCCGCCTTGTGCAGGTTGCGGGCCCGGGCGTAGTAGCCAAGCCCGGTCCAGTGGTGCAGCACCTCGTCGACAGGGGCATCGGCCAGCGCCACCACATCGGGGAAGCGCGCCATAAAACGCTGGTAATAGGGAATCACGGTAGCGACTTGGGTCTGCTGCAGCATGATCTCCGAGACCCAGACCCGGTAAGGGGTCTTCTCCTGCTGCCAAGGCAAGGTTTTGCGGCCATGAAGCTCATACCACTCCAGAACCCGGCTTGCGAAGGTTGATTGATTCACGTTGTTCTCATGTCGTTGATATATGGGGAACTCTGCGGTTCCTTCGGCTCATCTGGCCTGCGCGGGCATAAAGTCATCCCGCAGCACAGCGCCAGCTGTCTGGTGTCTGGTGTCTGGTGTCTGGTGTCTGGTGTCTGGTGTCTGGTGTCTGGTGTCTGGTGTCTGGTGTCTGG
>NZ_JAAKOE010000027.1:0-46303 GCF_049171255.1 Aeromonas sp. 603757
CGGGAATAGCTCAGTTGGTAGAGCACGACCTTGCCAAGGTCGGGGTCGCGAGTTCGAGTCTCGTTTCCCGCTCCAATCTCTCTTCGAAGCTTTCATAATCCCTTTGAATTACCCATCACATCGCGCTGCGATGCTTTGTCGTATCTGGCGTTTACTAGGCGCGTCTCTACCACCTCCTGCCAACAGGAAGGGGATGTGGGCTCATGGTGCGGATTGTACGAGGCAAGCGGTTGTGACTGGTGGTGGAAGGCGAGAATTGCGGGCAAAAAAGAGGAGGGGCCTTGGCTCCTCCTGCATGATTCACTGGCGCGGGCTTAGACCAGAGTAACGTTTTCAGCCTGAGGGCCTTTTTTGCCCTGGGTCACAGTGAACTGGACTTTTTGACCTTCAGCCAGGGTTTTGAAACCGGTGCTCTGGATGGAGGAGAAGTGAACGAATACGTCCGGACCCTGGGATTGTTCAATAAAGCCAAAACCCTTGGTTTCGTTGAACCATTTTACCTGGCCGGTGCGAATGTCAGACATGTGCTAAATCCTATCAATAACAAAATGAAACTAAGCCCGTGCTGGGCTGCATTTGCCTTGCAAGCAGGGGTTGGCTCATGACTGACCACGTCTCTTTGTCCCAGTAGCACGTAGAACAATCCCTGTCTAAAGCACAAACGATTGTACGTTAGCGCCGATCCTTGTCAATTTGACCCCTTTCGTTTTTTGAACAAGCTAAAAATATTGTGAAGTCAGTAGCTTATTTGAAGATATTTGACTGAAAAAAACGGGAGGCCAGCGCCTCCCGTTTTTATTATTCCTTGAGGGCGAACCCTTCGCCCTGCCGGTCGTAGCGATAAACCGCCTGACCGTAGGAGCGGATCTCCACCCGCTGGATGCGGCGGGTGTCGTCCACCAGGATGAAGATAGAGCGGCCCGATTGCAGGCGGGTCAGGGGGCGATCCGGTCCCTCGATGGCGATCAGGCGGCTCAGCTCGGCACCCGGCAACTCGAATTTACGCCAGATGGAGTAGAGGGTCTCACCCGCCTGCACATCGTGTTGCAGCCAGGTACCGTTGACCTTCTCTTCGACCGGCTTGGCTGCCGCGGGGGCACTGCCTGCCGCGCCATTACCGACAGTTAGAGCTTGAGCAGGTACGGCCAGCGGCACTTCCAGCGAGCCGGAAGGGGCTGCTTTGGGGGCGGATGGTGCCGGCTCCCAGGCCAGCACCAGCAACCAGAGCGGGAACAGGATCAGCAGACCTATGGTGTTTTTGCGGGGCAGCGGGCTGGACAGCTTGAATTTGCCTGCTTTGGCATCCTGGCGGCGTTGGCCGAGGTTGCTCATCCCTTGGCCAAAACGTTGGCGCAGGGACAGGGTCGCGGCATTGATGCGATGGAGCAGGGATCCTTGTGATTCGTCTTGGCGACGCTGCTGGGCTCGTCTGTTATGGCCTCGTGGGCGACGGTCCGGGGTGGGCACGGCATTTACCTCTCACTACATTGCCTGCCATCAGGCAAATTCGTCGCCTATGGTAAACGGACTCGCCCCCGAGGGGGAGAGTCCTGAGGCGGAAAATTATCAGCTGAGACGAAATTGACCCAATAATTGCTGCAATTTGTCGGCCGCCTGACGCAATGCCTGACTGGCTTTGGCCGTTTCGGTCGCATCCTGAGCAATGTCGTTGGCCAGTGCGTTGGTTTTTGACAGGTTGCCGGAGACGGTTTCTGAGACCGAGCTCTGCTCTTCGGCGGCGGAGGCAATCTGATAGGTCATGTCGTTGATGGTGGAGATGGCCTGGTAGATGCTACCGAGCGCCTCTTCCGCCAGATCCGCCTCGCCCACCGCTTGATGGGTCAACTGCTGGCTCTGAGTGATGGCGTTGACTGCATTGGTGGAGCTCAGGCGGATCTTCTCGATTAGCTCCTGGGTGTTCTGTACCGCCTGCTGGGTATTGCCAGCCAGTTTGCGCACCTCGTCGGCGACCACCGCGAAACCGCGCCCCTGCTCGCCGGCCCGGGCAGCCTCGATGGCGGCGTTGAGGGCCAGCAGGTTGGTCTGGTCGGCAATCCCCTGAATGACGGTGAGGATGCTGGTGATCTGGGCGCTGTCGTGGGCCAGCCCTTCCACCACTTCGGCCCCTTTACCGGCTTCTGCCGCGACCTTGTGCATCGACTGGATCACCTGCTGGAAGCGCTCCTTGCCCTGATCGGCGGCGCTTTGCGCCTGTTTGGCCGAGTCGGCGGTGTTGTTGGCGTGGGTGGCGACCTCCTGACTGACGTAGGACATCTCCTGCACCGCGGTCAGCATCTGCTCCATCTCCGCCTGATGGTGCTGCAGGTTGTTGTCGGTCTGACCGGCGATGCGGTCGGTGTCACCGGCGTAACGGTTCACCTCGCTGGCAGTCTTGAGCACATCCCCGAGCAGCCCTTGCAACTTGTCGATAAAGCGGTTGATGCCCTTGGCGAGATCCCCCAGCTCGTCGACAGAGCGGGTTGCGAGGCGCTTGGTGAGATCCCCTTCACCATCGGCAATGTCATCCACCAGGCTGACCATCTGACGGATGGGGCCAGTGATACTGCGGGCAATCACCAGCATGGTGGCCAGCGCCAGCACCAGTACGATAAAGGCACCGACCAGCTGCTGGGTCACCGCTGCCTGGTTCATCTCATTGAGCTGGCTCTCCAGTTGATCGGCCCCTGCCAGTACCACCTTGTAGGGCAGGGTGACGATGATGGCCCAGTTGCGGCTCATTCCCGGCACCATGATGGGAACGGAAATACGGAATGATTCGTCCAGCTCCTGACGTTGCACTTCCGGTTTCAGGTACTGCTGCCACTGGTTACCCAGCACCTTACCTGCATTACTACCTAGCAGGCTGGCATCGCCGCTGGTGCCTGTGATGACACCGGCGGCGCTGACGATCAGGGTCTCCCCCTGGCCATCATAGATGTTGCTGTTGAGGCTCTTGGCCTGACGGCTGATGGAGTCCACCGCCAGATCCAGTGCGGCGATCCCCCTGAACTGACCATTCACCAGAATGGGGGTGGTGATGGTGCTCACCAGCACTTGCTGGCCGTTGATATCCACCTTGAAGGGATCGATGAGGCAAGAGCGTCCTTCCCGTTTCGGGCAGGCGTAGTAGTCGTTGGCGGGATTGCCGAATTCGTCCGGGTCGGTTTTTTCGATGGAGAGCAGCAGATCGGTGCCGATTTGATCCTTGTCGCGATAGAAATAGGGCACGAAGCGCCCCTTGTCGTCACTGCCCAGCGCACTCTGGCCAGCAAAGCTGGCATCCTGACCGTCGAAACCGTTGGGCTCGAAGCCGGCAAAGGCGCCATAAAGCTGGGGCTCCAACGCCAGTTGTGCCTTGAGCAGGTCGGTGGCCTGCTGGCGATCCAGCGGCAGTTTGCCCTGTTGTTGCAGGGCGAGGGCGCTGGCCATCTGCTGGGTGTAGGAGAGCCCTTTTTGCAGTAGCTGGGTGATGGTAGCCGCCTCGGCGCGGGCATTGGCGCTGACCTTCTGCCATGCCTCCTGCTGCAGCGCTTCACGGCTGGAGCTGATGGTCAGTTGTTGGGTCTGTTGGCCGGAGTATTGGTTGAGCAGGATCAGGATGACCAGGGCTGCGGTCATGGCGATCCCGGCCATCACTAGAATGCGATTCTGGATAGAACGGAACTGCATCGTCTCTTCCTTGTTCGTGAGAAGTGTGGTGAGCGTTATCTGGGTATCGACCGGAGGAGGCAGCTCTCCAGCATTGTGCATAGCAAATCGGAAACGGGGCTTCTGTTTTGCGATCCTCTTCAAATATCGGGCTACAGATGCAAATGGCGACAGATTTAATCCCCTACTTTAGTCCGCAATGGCGTCATGGTTTTCCCATCCGTGATTGTCGGTGCTAAAATGCGACGGTTTTTTCTAACGAATTGGCCCAAGGCCCTCTACACAAGGCTTAAAGATGAAAGTCAAAACCCGTTTTGCTCCCAGCCCGACCGGCTTTTTGCATGTCGGCGGTGCCCGTACCGCACTCTATTCCTGGTTGTTTGCAAAGAACCAGGGCGGTGAGTTCGTGCTGCGTATTGAGGATACCGATCTGGAACGTTCCACTCAGGAGGCAATCGACGCCATCATTGAGGGCATGGAATGGCTGGAGCTGAACTGGGATGAGGGCCCCTACTACCAGACCAAGCGCTTCGATCGCTACAACGCGCTGATCGACGAGATGCTGGCCGATGGCCGCGCCTACAAGTGCTACTGCTCCAAAGAGCGTCTGGAAGCGCTGCGCGAAGGCCAGATGGCCAACGGCGAGAAGCCACGTTACGACGGCAAGTGCCGCGACCACGCCCACGATCACCCGGCCGATGCGCCGCACGTGATTCGCTTCCGCAACCCGACCGAAGGTTCCGTGGTGTTCGATGACCACGTCCGTGGCCGCATCGAGTTCGCCAACACCGAGCTGGACGATCTGATTATCCGCCGTACCGACGGCGCGCCGACCTACAACTTCTGCGTAGTGGTCGATGACTGGGATATGGAGATCACCCACGTGGTGCGTGGTGAAGACCACATCAACAATACCCCGCGCCAGATCAACATCTACAAGGCGCTGAACGCGCCGGTACCTGAGTTTGCCCACGTATCCATGATCCTGGGTGACGACGGTGCCAAGCTCTCCAAGCGCCACGGTGCAGTCTCCGTGATGCAGTACCGCGACGACGGCTACCTGCCGGAAGCGCTGCTGAACTATCTGGTGCGTCTGGGCTGGTCCCACGGCGATCAGGAGATCTTCAGCCTGGAAGAGATGATCAAGCTGTTCAGCCTGGATGCCATCTCCAAGTCTGCCTCCGCCTTCAACACCGACAAGCTGTTGTGGCTGAACAACCACTACATGCGCAGCCTGGATCCGGCCTATGTTGCCAAGCATCTGGCATGGCACATGGAAAACCAGAAGATCGACACCAGCAATGGCCCGGCGCTGGCCGACGTGGTCACCCTGCTGGCCGAGCGCTGCAACACCCTGGTTGAGATGGCTGCCCAGAGCCGCTATCTGTTCGAAGAGTACGAAGCCATTGACGAGGCGGCCGCCAAGAAGCACCTGCGTGGCGTCGCTGCCGAGCCGCTCACCTTGGCCAAAACCAAGCTGGCTGCACTGGATAGCTGGACCACCGAAGCGCTGCACGAGCTGATTGAAGCGACCGCCGCCGAACTGGGTCAGGGTATGGGCAAGGTTGGTATGCCGCTGCGCGTAGCCGTCACCGGTCTGGGTCAGTCTCCTGCTATCGACGCGGTAATGGCGTTGGTAGGTAAAGAGCGTGTTCTCGCTCGTATCGACCGCGCACTGGCTTACATCGAAGCCCGTATGGCTGCCGAGTAAGTTGTGCAAGAGTGGGCAAGGCGATAGCCGAGCCTGCCCTTTGTCCGATAGAAAAAATCCGAAACCACTGGTTTCGGATTTTTTTATGGCCGGGAGCGGCGGCAGGGCACAACGCGGTCATGCCCGACCAGGGCGAGCAGTCAGGCGAGCTTGAAGGAGTGGATCTGGCTGTCGAGCTCCTTGCTGTGCTGTTCGACCAGCTCGGAGGCCTCTTGCAGCTCGCGCAGCACCACGACGGAGCCTTCGGCAATCTGCTTGACCTGTTCCAGATTGCCGCGCATCTCTTCGGCGACCGAGCTCTGCTGCTCGGAGGCGGTGGCGATGTGGCGGTTCATGTCGGCGACACCCTGTACCCGCTGCACTATGGTGGCGAGCTGGGTACCGGCCTGGGTCACCTGTTCCACCCCCTTGTCGGCCTGGCGCACGCTCTGGGCCATCAGTTCGGCGGCCTGACCGGCATTGCCCTGCAGCTGTTCGATCATCTTCTGGATCTCGACGGTGGCGGCCTGAGCCCGGTTGGCCAGCTCGCGCACTTCGGAGGCCACCACGGCAAAGCCACGACCCGCTTCACCGGCGCGAGCCGCTTCGATGGCCGCGTTCAGTGCCAGCAGGTTGGTCTGCTCCGAGATGCCGCGAATGGTGTCGACCACAGAGCCAATGCGCTCGACCCCCTGCTCCACCTCGTTGACCACGGTGGCGGAGCGCTGGATGTTGCCGGAGAGGGTGTCGATGGTGCTGACGGTATCGGCGACGCAGCGGCTTCCCTCTTCCGCCAGCTGGCTGGTTTCGGCGGTGGCGTGAGAGGCCTGATCCGCATGGGCAGCCACTTCGCGAATGGCGCCGACCATCTGGCTCATGGCGCTCGCCAGCTGTTCGATCTGGGTGAACTCTTCGTTGATCGCTTCGTTGGCCTCCTCCATGCAGAGGGTGACCTGAGAGGCGATGTCGTTGAGCTCCTTGCAGGCGGCGCGCTGGTTGTTAAACACTGCTTTGAGGTTCTCCTGCGAGTGGGAGACCGCCTTGGCGATGTCACCGAATTCATCCCGAGATTTGAGCAACACCTTGTGACTGAGATCCCGCTTGGCGAAGCGCTCCAGCAGATCCACCAGATAGTGCACCTGCTTGACCATCAGGCGGGAACCGGTCATCAGCAGGATCACGAACAGCAGCCCCATGATGGTGGTCTCCATCAGGCCGCTCCAGAGCAGGCGGTCGGCAATGGCGTTGGCTTTGTCCGGATCAAGCCCCTCGCTGAGCAGGGTGGTCTCCAGATTGTTGGTATCAAACCAGAGTTTGGTCAGTAGCAAAATGGTACTCACCACCATCAGCAACACCACTTTCGGCACCAGCCGAATGTTGCTCATCCGCTTCTCCAGCAGGTTCAACTGCATCGTAAAATCTCCTTTGAATATCGCTTTTCCTTTGCCCTCAAGGCTATCGGCATTATCTTCTCTTTTATTAATTCGCACTGTGCTTAAAGTTGGAAAATGTATGCGACATCACTTAACTCATCTACGGGCGATGGATCTGCTGATGGCATTTCTGTCGATTGTCTCGGTTCTGCTGGTGACGGCCCGCTGGTGGGGCCACGAAACCCTGACTCCCCAGACCCTGCAGCTCTTCTATGACCTGGACAGTCTGATCTGCTACTTCTTCCTCGCGCATTTTGCTTATGGCTGGATCCGTGCTCCAGACCGCAAAGCCTACTTCAAGGCAAACTGGTTCTATCTGCCGGGTAGTCTGCCGATGGTGGAGCAGCTGCGTTGGGCCCGACTGCTCCAGTTGTGGCGGGTCTATCAACTGTTCAAGGAGCACCCGGATCTCTGGGCCATGTTCCGTCGCGAGCGCAACGAGACCACCCTCTCCGGCATCCTCTTCCTCTTCGTCCTGCTGCTGGGATTGGGCTCCGGCGTCATGTACTGGATTGAGTCGGGCCAGCCCGGCAGCCAGATTGAGACCCCCTATGACGCCTTCTGGTGGACGCTGGTGACCCTGTCGACCGTGGGCTATGGCGATCTGGTACCCAAGACCGAGGAGGGGCGTTTTGTCGCCAGCCTGCTGATCCTGTTCGGGGTCGGTCTGTTTGGTGCCATAAGCGGTTTTATGGCCAGCATCTTTTTGCAGCCTGCCAAGGAGAGCGAGACCGACAAGTGGCGTCATCACTACAACAACCAGCAAGAGGAGTTGCTGCGAGAGATCCGCGCCCTGCGCAGCGAGGTGCGGGAGCTGAAAAACAAGTGAGGCCAAGGGCGGGCAAGTTGCGAGGTGACTCGCAACTCCGCGCTTTATATCCGGGGGGAGCTGCTTTTTCTTTGCTTGTCCTTTAGCCTGCTGGCGGCTTAACATTCAACCTCTTGTCCACACCAGAAAAAGAGAACCGATCGACCATGCGCGCCCTTCTCGGGATTTTGATCTGCTTATGTGCCCAACAGGCACTGGCCGATACCCGTTATGTTTCAGACAACATCTTTACCTATATCCACAATGGCCCGGGTACCCAGTACCGGATCCTTGGCAGCGTCAAGGCTGGTGAACCGCTGGAGGTAAAGGCGGTGAACAGCGAGGCCGGTTTCACCCAGGTGGTGGACGGTCGTGGCCGCGAGGGGTGGATCAAGAACAGCGAACTGCAGAGCCAGATCAGCCTGCGCGAGCGTCTGCCCCAGGTGGAAAAAGAGCGCGATGAGCTTAAAGATCGCTTGCAGAACCTCAACGGTGACAACGAGAAACGCTTCACCGAGAAGGATGGCCAGATCGCCGCCCAGAGCAAGGAGATCGCTGCTCTCAAGGCCCAGCTGGTCAGTCAGGGTGAGGAGATGAGCAATCTCAAAGAGCAGAATGATGCCCTGACCCAGAGCTACGACAACCAGGAACACGACATGCAGATGGACTGGTTTATCCGTGGTGGTGCCATGGTGGGGGCCGGTATCCTGCTTGGTATCCTGCTGCCCATGCTGCCCCGTCGTCGCAGTCGTGGCGATCGCTGGATGAACTGACAGCATTTGGCTGAATAAATTGATGAGAAGGGTCGCCGTGGCGGCCCTTCTTTTTTTGGGGCGTATTGGGGGGATGGGTGGCTGCTTTGCGATAGAGCGGCGGCAGATCGTATACAAAATGAAGTCAGATGACCCTCATGTTTATTGGCGGGCTGGCTTCAAAAGGGAATGAATAGGGTGAATTAGCGATCTTTGTTAAAGAGTGGCAACAAATTCATTTCATATAGGGGATGATATTGTATACATTGTCGGCGTTTCGGCGGCGCGACCGCCTTTGTCGATATCAGCCTTAGGGCGTACAGGAAGACCCCATATGTTCAAAGCTACTCAAGTGCTTGCCGCTGACTATATCCCCTCCGATCTGGCCGCCCTGCGCGAAGCCATCACCCAGAACTATGTGGTGGATGAAAATGCCTATCTGGCCGAACTGTCGGCCATGTTGCCGGGGGATGGCGCCTCGCTGGAGCAGGTGACCCAGCGTGCCCGTACTCTGGTGACCAAGGTGCGCAAGGAGAGCGGCTCCGGTGACGGTATCGACGCCTTCCTGCAGGAGTACAGTCTCGATACCCAGGAGGGGATCATCCTGATGTGTCTGGCCGAGGCGCTGCTGCGCATTCCCGATGCCGAGACCGCCGATGCCCTGATCAAGGACAAGCTCTCCGGCGCCAACTGGTCATCTCATTTCCGCAAGAGCGACTCTACTCTGGTCAACGCCTCCACCTGGGGGCTGATGCTGACCGGCAAGATTATCAAGCTCGACAAAAAGCTCGACGGCAACCCGGCCAACCTGCTGGGGCGCATGGTCAACAAGCTGGGGGAGCCGGTGGTGCGATCCGCCATGTATGCCGCCATGAAGATCATGGGCAAGCAGTTCGTGCTGGGGCGCGACATGAAGGAGGCGCTCAAGGCGAGCCGCAAATCCCGCGAGCTGGGCTACACCCACACCTACGACATGCTGGGTGAATCTGCGCTGACCATGCAGGATGCCGACAAGTATCTGACCGATTACCGCAACGCCATCGAGGCGGTGGGCAACGAGCGGATCAGCGACGGCGGCCCGGCCCCCTCCATCTCCATCAAACTCTCGGCGCTCCATCCGCGCTATGACGTGGCGAACCGCGAACGGGTGCTCGGCGAAATGTGCGAGCGGCTGGTGGGGCTGGTGCGTCTGGCCCGCGATAAGGATGTGGCCATCAGCATCGATGCCGAGGAGATGGACCGCCTCGAGCTGTCGCTGGACTTGTTCGAGCAGCTCTACCGCTCCGACGCCAACCGTGGCTGGGGCAAGCTCGGCATGGTGGTGCAGGCCTACTCCAAACGCGCGCTGCCGGTACTCTGCTGGCTCACCGCACTGGCCCGCGAACAGGGTGACCTCATTCCGGTTCGCTTGGTAAAAGGCGCCTACTGGGACAGCGAACTGAAATATGCCCAGCAGGCGGGCCTGCCCGGCTACCCGCTCTTTACCCGCAAGGCGGGCACCGATATCTCCTACCTCGCCTGCGCCCGCTACCTGCTGAGCGAGCCGACCCGCGGCTTTATCGCCCCCCAGTTTGCCACCCACAATGCCAATACCGTGGTTAGCATTCTGGAGATGGCTGGCGATCGCCAGTTTGAATTCCAGCGTCTGCACGGCATGGGGGAGGAGCTGCACAACGCGGTGCTGAACGACAATCCCGGCCTGCACTGCCGCATCTATGCGCCGGTCGGCGCGCACAAGGACTTGTTGCCCTATCTGGTGCGACGCCTGCTGGAGAACGGGGCCAACACCTCCTTCGTTCACAAGCTGGTGGATCCCAACACCCCGGTGGACTCGCTGGCCGAGCACCCGCTGCGCACCCTCAAGCGCTACTCCGGCTTTGCCAACGACCGTATTCCCCAGCCGGTGAACCTCTTCACCGACCGCAAGAACTCCAGCGGCGTCAACATGAACATCCTCTCCATCCAGCGCCCTTTCTTCGCCCGCTTGAAAGAGCTGGAGAGCAAGCAGTGGCTGGCCGGCCCCATCGTCGATGGCGAGACCCTCAAGCGCAGCGAGGCACGAACCGTGCTGAGCCCGCAGGATGTGAGCCTCACCGTCGGCAAGATCCACTGGGCCGACGAGCAGGCGGTGGAGCAGGCCTTGGCATCTGCCCACGCTGCCTTCCCGCGCTGGCGCGAAACCCCGGTGAGCGAGCGGGCCGCCGCGCTGGAGAAGCTGGCAGATCTGCTGGAAGCGAACCGCGAGCAGTTTGTCTCCCTCTGTACCCGCGAGGCGGGCAAGCTGCTGCAAGATGGCATCGACGAGGTGCGTGAAGCGGTGGATTTCTGCCGCTACTACGCGGTGCAGGCCCGCAGCCTGATGGGGCAGGCGACCCTGCTGCCCGGCTACACCGGCGAGCAGAACGAGCTGTTCCTGCAGGGGCGTGGTGTCTTTGTCTGCATCAGCCCGTGGAACTTCCCGCTGGCGATTTTCCTCGGGCAAATCGCAGCTGCGCTGGCTACCGGCAACACCGTCATCGCCAAGCCTGCCGAGCAGACCGGCCTTATCGCCCATCTGGCGGTGACTCTGGCCCATCAGGCCGGTATTCCGGGCGAGGTGCTGCAACTGCTGCCCGGTGACGGCGCCACCGTCGGCGCCAAGCTGACGGCGGATCCGCGCATCGGCGGCGTCTGCTTCACCGGCTCCACCGAGACCGCCAAGCTCATCAACATGACCCTGGCCCAGCGCGATGGCGCCATCCTGCCGCTTATCGCCGAGACCGGCGGTCAGAACGCCATGATCGTTGACTCCACAGCCCTGCCGGAGCAGGTGGTGCGCGACGTGGTGAGCGCCGCCTTCCAGAGCGCCGGTCAGCGCTGTTCGGCCCTGCGGGTGCTCTACCTGCAGGAGGAGATCGCCGAGCGGGTACTGGAGATCCTCACCGGCGCCATGCAGGAGCTCAAAGTGGGCAACCCGGCCGAGCACAACACCGACGTCGGCCCGGTCATCGATGCCGAGGCCAAGGCCGGTCTCGATGCTCACCTCGCCTACATGATGTCGCGCGCTCGCCTGATTGCGCAGGCGCCGATGCCTGCCGCGACCATGGAAGGGCACTTCGTCCAGCCGACCGCACTGGAGATCGGCTCCATCCGGGAGCTGGCCAAGGAGCAGTTCGGCCCCATCCTGCACGTGGTGCGCTACGCCACCCGGGATCTGGACAAGGTGATCAGCGACATCAACGGTACCGGTTATGGCCTGACGCTCGGGATCCACAGCCGCAACGAATCCCACGCCGAGGAGCTGGCGAGCCGCATCAACGTGGGCAACGTCTACATCAACCGCAACCAGATCGGCGCCATGGTCGGGGTGCAGCCGTTCGGCGGGCAGGGGCTCTCCGGCACCGGCCCCAAGGCGGGCGGCCCCCACTACCTGAGCCGCTTCGTCACCGAAAAGACCCGCACCATCAACACCACTGCGGTGGGGGGCAACGCCTCCCTGCTGGCGATGGGCGATGCCTGAGCCGCGTCGATAGTGGCCGGATACGGGATACCGGATAACAACGGGCCGCCTTCGGGCGGCCTCTTTATTTGCACCATCCGTTTTTTACGAATGGGACAATCGGCCACGGCGGGGTCGTCAGCGACCCGTGCTGGTCGTAAGATGGGAGCCATTCGTGCGGCGTTTGCCCCTTGGTCGGCCAGCCGTGGTCAGGGTTTTGTTTTAACGAGAGTGTTTATCTGATGTCATTAACCGAACAAGCCCGCTGGTTCGTGCTGGGGGGCGATCATCTGGTACTGCTCGATCAGCAGGGAGAGGTGCCACAGGGAAGTAAAGCGTGCCTGCCCGCAGCGCTGGCCGGTGCCCGTTTCGAGCGTTTTGATGAGTGGCAGGGGCTGCCCTGCTATCTGCTCGATCTGGGGGCTGAGGCCGACACGACTATGATGGCCCCCCTGCGCCAGTTGATGGTAGCGGGGGATGAAGAGGGGTTTCGTCTCGCGGGCCGTGCCTGGCAGCTCGTCACTTTCCGCCGCACCCACCGTTTCTGCGGCGAGTGCGGCGCCCCCATGACCCCGAAGGCGGGGGAGTGGGCGCAGGTGTGCCACCTCGGCCACACGGCCTATCCGCGTATCTCCCCCTGCATTATCGTGGCGGTGCGCAAGGGGCCGGAGATCCTCTTGGCGGCCCATCGCCGTCACTATCAGGCGGATGATCCCATGTATACCGTACTGGCCGGGTTTGTGGAGGCGGGGGAGAATCTCGAGCAGTGCGTGGCACGGGAGGTGTTCGAGGAGAGCGGCATCCGGGTGCGCAATGTGCGCTATGTGGCGAGCCAGCCCTGGCCCTTCCCCCACAGCCTGATGATGGGCTTTACCGCCGACTACGAGAGCGGCGAAATCCGGGTGCAGGATGACGAACTGGTGGCTGCCGATTTCTTTACCGCCGACCGGCTGCCGCGTTTGCCGCCCCACGGCACCATCGCCCGGCGGCTGATCGAGCGTTCGCTGGCGGGCGAGGGGTAACGAAGCGCTTATCTTTTCGCCAATCTTTTTGCACTTCATTTTAAAAACGGGGCGCTCTGGTTTGCGCCCCTTCACATCTTTGCAACCGCGCGCCCATTTGCCACGTTTTGGGCAGTCCGATCCGGTGGGCAAAGTGGTATTATGGCCGCCATTTTATGCGTGATACGAACTCAGGAACTGGGATGAAAGAGCTGAAGAACGATCGATACCTGCGCGCTTTGCTGCGTCAGGACGTGGACATGACCCCGGTATGGATGATGCGCCAGGCTGGCCGCTATCTGCCGGAATACAAGGCGACTCGCGCCCAGGCGGGGGATTTCATGTCCCTGTGCCGCAATGCCGAGCTGGCCTGTGAAGTCACCCTGCAGCCGCTGCGCCGCTACCCGCTCGATGCCGCCATCCTCTTCTCCGACATCCTGACCGTGCCCGATGCCATGGGGCTGGGTCTCTACTTCGAGCAGGGTGAAGGCCCGCGTTTCGAGCGTCCGATCACCTCCATGGCCGACGTGCAGGCGCTGCCCATTCCGGATCCGGAAGATGAGCTGGGCTATGTGATGAACGCGGTGCGCACCATCCGCCGCGAGCTCAAGGGCGAAGTGCCGCTGATCGGCTTCTCCGGCAGCCCATGGACCCTGGCCACCTACATGGTGGAGGGGGGCAGCTCCAAGGCATTCACCAAGATCAAGCAGATGATGTACGCAGAGCCGCAAACCCTGCACCTGCTGCTCGACAAGCTGGCCGACAGCGTGATTGCCTACCTCAACGCCCAGATCAAGGCGGGTGCACAGGCTGTCATGGTGTTCGACACCTGGGGCGGCGTGCTCACCCCGCGCGATTACCGCGACTTCTCCCTGCAGTACATGCACAAGATTGTTGATGGCCTGATCCGCGAGCACGACGGTCGCCGCGTGCCGGTCACCTTGTTCACCAAGAACGGTGGTCAGTGGCTGGAGCAGATCGCCGCCACCGGTTGCGATGCGTTGGGTCTTGACTGGACCACCGACATTGCCGACGCCAAGCGCCGGGTCGGCGACAAGGTGGCGCTGCAGGGCAACATGGATCCCTCCATGCTCTACGCTACTCCGGCCCGCATCCGTGAAGAGGTCGCCTCCATTCTGGCCGGTTTCGGTCACGGCAATGGCCACGTATTCAACCTCGGCCACGGCATCCATCAGGATGTGAACCCGGAACACGCCGGCGTGTTCGTCAACGCGGTACACGAGCTCTCTGCCCAGTACCACGGTCGCTAGCCGGGGCGAGAGAAGAAGAGTTTGTTTGAAATCCGGGGCCGTCAGGCCCCGTTTTACATTGAAATAGGCGCTGCAACGACGAGAACGTGGCGCCAGTGCAGGAGGCAAGATGAGCAGCAAGTCACTGGATTGGGGTATCGATCTTGGCGGTACCAAGTGTGAATGCGTGGTGCTGGATGGTGACGAGGTGCTGCTGCGCCACCGCATCCCCACCGAGCGGGCTGGCGGTTATGAGCACATGATCGGCCAGATCGCCAAGCTGGTAGCTGAGTGCGCCGAGAAGATTGGTCAACGCCCGACCGTCATCGGCATGGGCACGCCGGGGGCGCGGGATCCGCAGACCGGTCTGATGAAGAACTGCAACACCACCGAGCTCAACGGCAAGCCGTTCAAGGATGATCTGGAGCGCAAGCTGGGCGTGCCGGTGCTGATCGCCAACGACGCCAACTGCTTCGCGCTGGCAGAAACCCATCTCGGCGCAGTGCGCCAGCACCATCCCGATGCGAAAGTGGTGTTCGGCATCATCATGGGCACCGGGGTCGGCTCCGGCATCGTCATCAACGGCCGCATTCTCAATGGTCATCACGGCATCGCCGGTGAGTGGGGCCACAATGTGCTTTCCCCTGATGGCCCCGAGTGCTACTGCGGCAAGCGCGGCTGCGTCGAGACGCTGATCAGCGGTCCGGCGCTGGAGGCCTGGTACGAGGCCAAGGCCAAGCGCCACCTCTCGCTCGCCCAAATCGCGGCCGCCACGGCTCACGATCATGTGGCCAAGCTCACCATCGACCGGCTGCATCTGCTGTTTGGTCAGGCGCTGGCCAACGTGGTCAACATTCTCGACCCGGATGTGATCGTCATCGGTGGCGGGGTTGGTAACGTGCAGAGCCTCTACAGCGTGGGACGGCAGACTATTTTGCCCTTCCTCTTTAATCCCCGTTTCAGTGCCCCCATTATTGCTCCAGCCCTGGGTGACAGTGCCGGGGTGTTCGGGGCGGCCCTGCTGGCCCGCGGTGAATTCAAGGATGCCCTGCTGTCGTGAGCCGGGCCCGGGCAGCCGGTCGGCTGCTCTTTTCTCTAGCCCCTGCGCTAGCAAATCTGTGGTAAGGAACTGGCTGCCAGATGATCAAGATTGCCATCAACGGTTACGGACGGATCGGCCGCAATGTACTGCGAGCCCTCTATGAAAGCGGGCGCGACAAGACCATCAAGATCGTCGCCATCAACGAGCTGGCGGCCCCCGAAGCCATGGTGCACCTGACCCGTTACGATACCAGTCACGGTCGCTTCCACCATCCGGTGCAACTGGCGGGTAACAGCATGCTGGTGGGGGAGGATCTCATCTCCCTGTTTGCCGAGCGGGATCCGTCAAAGCTGCCGTGGCGGGCGCTGGGGGTGGACGTGGTGCTCGATTGCACCGGGGTATTCGGCTCGCGGGCCGATGCCGAGCTGCATCTGGCGGCGGGGGCGGGCAAGGTGCTCTTCTCCCACCCGGCGGATGCCGATGTGGATGCCACCGTGGTCTACGGGGTCAACCATCATACCCTCACCGGAGCGGAGCGGATCGTCTCCAACGCCTCCTGTACCACCAACTGCGTGGTGCCGGTGATTGAAACATTGCATCGAGAATTCGAGATAAATTGTGGTACTATTACGACAATTCATTCGGCCATGCATGATCAGCAAGTCATCGATGCCTACCACAGTGACTTGCGCCGAACCCGCGCTGCCAGTCAGTCCATCATTCCGGTGGATACCAAGCTGGCAAAGGGGCTGGAGCGTATCCTGCCCCACTTCGCCGGCAAGTTCGAGGCGATCGCGGTGCGGGTGCCGACCATCAATGTAACAGCGATGGATCTGAGTATTACTGTTCGTAAAAAAGTGACAGTTAGTGACGTAAATCAAGCCCTGCAACGGGCATCCAGAGGTACATTACACGGTATTCTGGATTACACGGAAGAACCGCTGGTCTCCGTAGACTTCAATCATGATGCACACTCCTGCATCATTGATGGTACCCAGACCCGGGTGAGCGATGCCAACCTCGTCAAGATGTTGATGTGGTGCGATAACGAATGGGGCTTCGCAAACCGGATGCTGGATACCACCCGGGCCATGATGGCCGCAGGCTGAGCCTGCCCCGGGCGAAAGGTTACTGTTTTTAACATTACCTGGAAAATATAGAGGACTGAATATGTCTGTTATCAAGATGACTGACCTGGATCTGGCAGGTAAACGCGTTCTGATCCGTGCTGACCTGAACGTACCGGTAAAAGACGGCAAGGTCACCTCCGATGCACGTATCGTTGCGACTCTGCCGACCATCAAGCTGGCTCTGGAAAAGGGCGCCAAGCTGATGATCACCTCCCACCTGGGTCGTCCGACCGAGGGTGAATACAACGAAGAATTCTCCCTGGCTCCGGTTGTCAACTATCTGAAAGACGCTCTGTCCTGCCCGGTTCGCCTGGCCAAGGATTACCTGGATGGCGTAGAAGTCGCTGCCGGTGAGCTGGTTGTGCTGGAAAACTGCCGCTTCAACAAAGGCGAGAAGAAGAACACCGAAGAGCTGGCCAAAAAATACGCCGCCCTGTGTGACGTCTTTGTAATGGATGCGTTCGGCACCGCTCACCGCGCCGAAGGTTCCACCTACGGTGTTGCCCAGTTCGCTCCGGTCGCTTGTGCCGGCCCGCTGCTGGCTGGTGAACTGGAAGCGCTGGGCAAAGCCATGCTGAAGCCCGAGCGCCCGATGGTTGCCATCGTTGGCGGCTCCAAGGTCTCCACCAAGCTGACCGTTCTGGAATCCCTCTCCAAAATCGCTGACCAGCTGGTTGTCGGTGGTGGCATCGCCAACACCTTCATCGCTGCTGCCGGTCACAACGTCGGCAAGTCCCTGTGCGAGCACGATCTGATCGACACCGCCAAGAAACTGGCTGCCGAGACCAACATTCCTGTGACCACCGACGTGGTTGTAGGTGCCGAGTTCTCCGAGTCCACTCCGGCCACCATCAAGTCTGTTAACGATGTGACCGACGGCGACATGATCTTCGACATCGGCCCGGATTCTGCCAAGGCTCTGGCTGACATCATCATGAACGCCAAGACCATCCTGTGGAACGGCCCGGTTGGTGTGTTCGAGTTCGACCAGTTCGCTGAAGGCACCAAGGTTATCGCTGAAGCCATCGCTGCTTCTCCGGCCTTCTCCATCGCTGGCGGTGGTGACACCCTGGCTGCCATCGACAAGTTCGGCATCGCTGACAAAGTCTCCTACATCTCCACTGGCGGCGGCGCCTTCCTGGAGTTCGTAGAAGGCAAGGTACTGCCGGCTGTTGCGATTCTGGAACAGCGCGCTAAAGCCTAATTGACCCGGAACGGGGGGCAAAAGCCTCCCGTTTCGTTTATCATGTGCCCGCTGTGCCGGTTCATGATGAACCCCCCATTTTTTATTAACGGCATACGAGACAGGACGATTAAACATGTCTAAGAAAATTTTCGACTTCGTAAAACCCGGCGTGATCACTGGTGATGACGTTCAGAAAGTGTTCGCCATCGCTAAAGAGAACGGCTTTGCTCTGCCGGCCGTAAACTGCGTTGGTACCGACTCCGTTAACGCCGTACTGGAAGCTGCCGCCAAGGTTAAAGCGCCGGTTATCGTTCAGTTCTCCAACGGTGGTGCCGTGTTCACCGCCGGTAAGGGTCTGAAGCTGGAAGGTCAGAAAGCTGCCATCCTGGGTGCCATCTCTGGTGCCAAGCACGTTCACGCTGTTGCCGAAGCCTACGGCGTGCCGGTAATCCTGCACACCGACCACGCTGCCAAGAAGCTGCTGCCGTGGATCGACGGTCTGCTGGAAGCGGGCGAGAAGCACTTTGCTGAAACCGGCAAGCCGCTGTTCTCCTCCCACATGCTGGATCTGTCCGAAGAGTCTCTGGAAGAGAACATCGACATCTGCTGCGAGTACCTGACCCGCATGGCCAAGATGAACATGACTCTGGAGCTGGAACTGGGTTGCACCGGTGGCGAAGAAGACGGCGTCGACAACAGCCACATGGATCAGTCCGCTCTGTACACCCAGCCGGAAGATGTTGCCTACGCTTACGAGCGTCTGTCCAAGATCAGCCCGCGTTTCACCATCGCAGCCTCCTTCGGCAACGTACACGGTGTATACAAGCCGGGTAACGTCAAACTGACCCCGTCCATTCTGGACGCTTCCCAGAAGTACGTTTCCGAGAAGTTCGGCGTTCCAGCCAAGTCTCTGGACTTCGTATTCCACGGTGGTTCAGGTTCCACTCTGGAAGAGATCCGCGAGTCCATCTCCTACGGCGTAGTGAAGATGAACATCGACACCGACACCCAGTGGGCAACTTGGGAAGGTCTGCTGAACTTCTACAAGAAGAACGAAGCTTACCTGCAAGGCCAGCTGGGCAACCCGGAAGGCGCCGACAAGCCGAACAAGAAGTACTACGATCCGCGCGTATGGCTGCGTGAAGGTCAGACTTCCATGATCGCTCGTCTGGAGAAAGCATTCTCCGACCTGAACGCCATCGACGTACTGTAATTCGTTACAGCACCTTGATTGCATGAAAAGGCGCCCTTCGGGGCGCCTTTTGCATTTCTGTGATCCGCACAGGTTGGTGAGTGGAGGAGGAACTGGGTATTATCGAAACAACTTTGCTTATTTTATTAAACAATTTGCAACCAAGGCAGGATGCTGAGTATGCAGGCAGGAAAGCACAACGGATATCAGGAGCACGTCGCCTCCTACTACGCGGCCACCCGTAACGACCCGCAACAGTGGCCCGAGCTGGAGGGGGAGCACAAGGCTGACGTCTGCATTATCGGCGGCGGTTTTACTGGCCTCAACACCGCCATCAATCTGGCTGATGCGGGCTACAAGGTGGTGCTGCTGGAGGCCAACCGCATCGGCTGGGGGGCGTCGGGGCGCAACGGCGGTCAGCTTATTCGCGGTATCGGCCACGATACCAGCCAGTTTGCCCGCTGGATTGGTGAGGATGGGGTGCGCGAACTCGACCTGATGGGGCTGGAGGCGGTGCAGCTGGTGCGCGAGCGGGTCGAACGCTTCAATATCGACTGCGATCTTACCTGGGGCTACTGCGACCTCGCGACCCGTCAGCGTCATCTGGCCGGCTTCGAAGAGGAGCTCGACCATCTGGCGAGTCTGGGGTATGAGCACGAGTTGAAGCTGGTGCCGCGTGAAGATATCCATAGCGTGGTGGGGTCGGATCGCTATATCGGCGGCCTCATCGACATGGGCTCCGGCCATCTCCATCCCCTCAATCTGGCGCTCGGCGAGGCACGTGCCGCCGCCAGCCTCGGGGTCTCCCTGTTTGAACACTCCAGAGTGACCCATATCGAGTACGGCAAGCAGGTGGAGGTGACCACCGCCCACGGCCGGGTCACTGCCGATTATCTGGTGATCGGCTGCAACGCCTATCTCAACGACCTCAATCCGGAGCTGGGGGGGCGGGTGCTGCCGGCCGGCTCCTATATCCTCGCCACCGAGGTGCTCGATCGCCGCTTGCGCCAGCGCCTGCTGCCGCAAAACATGGCGGTATGCGATCAGAACGTGGCCCTCGACTACTACCGCCTCTCAGCCGACGGTCGCCTGCTGTTTGGCGGCGCTTGCAACTACTCCGGCCGGGATCCCCGAGATATCAAGGCCTTCATGCTACCCAAGTTGTTGCGGGTATTCCCCGAGCTGGCTGGCACCGCCATCGAGTTTCAGTGGGGCGGCATGATCGGGATCGGCGCCAACCGGCTGCCGCAGATTGGTCGCTTGAAGGAACACCCCAACGTGCTCTACGCCCAGGCCTATTCGGGTCACGGCCTCAACGCCACTCATATGGCGGGCAAGCTGGTGGCCGAGGCGATCTGCGGCGAGAGCCGGGGTTTCGATCTCTTTGCCAGCGTGCCCCATATCACCTTCCCCGGCGGCCCGGCGCTGCGCTCTCCGTTGCTGGCTTTGGGTATGCTGTGGCACCGGATGAAGGATATCCTCTGACTCCGATTGTCAGCCTGTGCAGTGCTGGCTGAACGAAGCCCCCTTGCCAGCCCTTGTTTATAGCGGGTTGGCACTATCGTTCCGCCCGATAGACCAAAAGATGCATTCGCGCCAATCTCGTCCGATTGGCGCTATCTTTTAGGTGTGAGAGCGGTTATCTGCCAAGGGGTTGTCAGATTGCCGCAATATTCGCCGAGAAAGGGCCGAAGACGGGGGGAGGAGGACCAAGATGGAGATAAATGTAGTCGCGTCAGGCGGGCTGAGCCCGCTGTCGCAACGGCAGGGTTCTCCCGCTGTGCAGGCACAGGAGCGGGCTGCAACTTCACCATCAACGGGCAGTGACAGCCTGGTGCGCGACCTTGGCGCTGTGCTGGATGAGCTAGGGCTGTCATCCCAAGGGGAGAGCAGCGGCGGTGGCACTGTTTCAATCAGGGATTCGCTGGAAGCGTTCATCAACACCATGATGGGCGCCCTGCAACAGCAGCAGGAGCAACAGTTGGCATTGCAGCAACAACAGCGGCAAGAGCAGGAACAGCGCAAACTCGCCATCGCCGACAGCAGCGAAAACCCGCTCAAACGGGATCTGGAGCGCCTGCTGGAGAAGCTGGATCAGCAGGGCGGACAGGGAAAAGAGAGCGAGCAAGGGGCCGAAAGCGAAGCGGTGAACCCCTTGCAGAGCCAGCTGACCAAGCTGCTGGAGAGCAGTGGAGCGGCAGAGAGCGGGGTCACCCTCAAGGAGGTGCTGTCAGGGTTGGCCAGCAAGCTGCCGAACGAACCTGCAGAGCGAAAAGGGTATCGGGTCGATACCCAGGTTTGAGCTGGTTGGCAACGGCAGCCTCGCCGTTGCAGAGCATAAGGGGCGGAAAGCGCTTTATTGGGCCGGTTCCGCCAGCCGCCACCCCTGTTCGTCCTTCATCATCCACACCTCGGCCTCTTGTGGCAGCACCTGGCCCGCCTCGAACTCGCCATATTTGCGCTCGAGCTCCATCAGCCCCATCTCCTGCTGGAAGGGGCCAACCCGGTCGTAGACCAGATCCTCGTCGTGCAACACCTGCAACTGATCGAGTCCCTGCTTGAAGTGGAGCTGGTAACTTACCTTGACCAGATAGACCCCCTCCATCCGCTCCTCCTTGCCGAGGATGGTGAAGTCGCTGATATCGAACAGGTTGGCGTCTGTCTCGGCCAGCAACTTAGCGGTAACTTGGCTCCGGATATCCTCTTCACCGGGCCCTGCACTGCAGCCATAAAGCCAGAGGGCTAGCAGGGGGATGAACCACTTTTTCATCAAAACTCCGGACGGGCGAGACAATCGAAGGGCAAATTCTGCCATGCTGCCGGTCATATACAAGGGATTGCCAGAAAAATCAGTGAAGGCTGCCCCCTGTCTGTCTACAGGGGCGCCGTTGGTCAGCGTAGCTGATCGAGCCTGCCCAGAAACTCCGCCGGTCCCATAAAACCGGTGACCCGCTGCCCTGTCAGCTCCTTGCCCTCGCGGTCGAAGAAGATCAGGGTCGGCAGGCCCAGCACATTGAGGGTATTGAGCAGCTCGATATCGGCATCGTCGTTGGCGGTGACATCCGCCTGCAGCAGCACCATCTGGCCGAAGCGCGCCCTCACCGCCGGGTCGCTGAAGGTCTTGTGCTCGAACTCCTTGCAGGCGACGCACCAGTCGGCGTAGAGGTCAAGCAGCACCGGCTTGCCGCGGGCGGCGGCCAGCTGCACCTTGAGATCATCCAGCGTCTTGATGCGGATAAACTGCGGCGCCGTTTGACCGGCATCCGCCGTGATGGCAGCAGGGGTGGCCGGTTGCAGCAGATCCTTGCCCACTACCACGGCGCTGATCATCGCCAGCAACAGCACGAAGCCGCGTACGCTCTTGGCCACCGAGTGGGGCTGGTGCTGGTTGTGGTGATAGAGATAGCCGCACAGCAGCAGCCCCCAGCCGAGCCAGGCGAGAGTGGCAATCTGATCGCTCCAGAGCCGTGACAGCAGCAGGATCGGCACCGCCAGCAGGGCAAAGCCAAACAGCTGCTTGATCACATCCATCCAGGCGCCTGCTTTGGGCAGCAGCTTGCCACCCGAGGTGCCGAGCAGCAGCAGCGGTAGCCCCATCCCCAGTGACAGCGCATAGAGCGCCGCCCCGCCGAGCCAGAGATCGCCGCTCTGGGCCACGTAGATCAGCGCCCCCGAGAGCGGCGCCGTGGTGCAGGGGGAGCAGACCAGCCCAGAGATCATCCCCATGATGGCAACCCCGACTACCGAGCCCCCCTGCTGGCGGTTGGATAGGCCGGAGAGACGGGTTTGCAAACTGCTCGGCAGTTGCAGGGTATAGAGTCCGAACATGGAGAGGGCCAGTAGCACGAACATCACCGAGAGGGCGATCAGCACATAGGGGTGTTGCAGCGCCGCCTGGAATTTCAGACCCGCCGAGGCCACTACCAGTCCGAGCAGGGTGTAGGTGACAGCCATCCCCTGCACATAGACAAAGGAGAGCAGGAAGGCGCGACCGGTGGAGAGGCGATGGCCGGCACCGGCGATGATGCCGGTCAGGATTGGGTACATGGGGAAGACGCAGGGGGTGAAGGCGAGCCCCAGCCCCAGTGCGAAGAAGGCGACGATGCTGAGCCAGAACCCCTGATTGCCGAGGGCTGCGGCCAGCTGATCTTGCTGGCTAACCGGTGCGACGCTTTGTGCCGTATCAGCAGTGGACGCTGTGGTTGCCGTGACCAGCGGGGCCACGTCGATCAGCTTGTCGGTCGGCGGGTAGCAGAGGCCGTCGGTGCAGCCCTGATAGCGCACCCGAAGGGTGGCGCCGTCGCCCACTTCTTTGAGCTGCACCGCGATGCTCACCTGCTGGTAGTAGACCCGGGTCTTGCCGAAGAAGTCATCCTCGTGCTCGGTGCCTTCCGGCAGGGTCGGCTCGCTGAAGGTGAGGTTGTTCCCCTTGAAGCGCAGGCTGTGGCGATAGAGGTAGTAATCGTCAGCGATGTGGAGGGTCAGCAGCAGCTGATCGCCACGCTGTTCGCTCTCGATCTGAAAGGCCTCATCGACCTGTAAAAATTTGGGTTTGGCGTTGGCCTCAATGCCCAGCGAGCTGAGCAGATCGGCGCCGCTGGCGTGGGCTGGGGAGCTGCCCACCGCTGTCATCAGCAGGGCGCAGAGCAGCAGCAGGGGAGAGAGCAAGCGAGTGAATGTCATGCGGTCTCCCCATTGAGCCAGTCGAGATAGGCGGGTAGTCCGGCACTCACCGGCAGGGCCAGCAGCTCGGGCACCTCATAGGGGTGATGGGCTTGAATACATGCCTGCAGCTCGGCAAAGAGTGGCTGGCGAGATTTGATGATGAGCTGGATCTCGGTGGCGCGCTCCACCTTGCCTTGCCAGCGATAGACGGAGGTGATGCCCGGCAGTTGATTGATGCAGGCGGCCAGCCGCTGGTT
The DNA here is from genome assembly GCF_049171255.1 of Aeromonas sp. 603757. Lineage (NCBI taxonomy): Bacteria > Pseudomonadati > Pseudomonadota > Gammaproteobacteria > Aeromonadales > Aeromonadaceae > Aeromonas > Aeromonas sp. 603757. Next base: position 23,533 of record NZ_JAAKOE010000027.1, read on the forward strand.
CAGCAGCTGTTCGCAGAGAAGGTCGGCACTGGTTTGATCTGGGCAGGTGCAGAGCACCACAATGGCGTCGGTCATAAAGCGGATCTTCACCTCGTTGGGGTAAACCGGGCAGGCGCCCTTGCCGTCTCATCCCTTTCTGCGGATGAAGGTGAAAAAAGCGCCTGAAAATCAGCGGCTACTATACCCCAGAGCCGCTTCAAATAGCATCTGTAGCCATTTGTGAGCCAGCGCCAAAAATTTGTGGGGGGCATGAGATAGACGCTGTCATGGGGACAGGGCAGAATGAGCGGGCTTGTTCCCAATTGACGTAAGGAAATGTATGACCCAACAGAATGAGCAGCAGAGAAACCGCATGTTGAGCCTGCTGCGCGAAGGTGAGCGCCGCATGTTGGTTCAATTGGCCGGGCTGCTGCGCACGACCGCCGATGAAATCAATGCCGAGCTGGAGAAAGAGGAGCTGATGGCCACCCTGGAGCAGCCCATCACGGTGGAGTATCTCAACGGCGTGGTGCAGCACCATCTGTTCGAGCGCAAACACAAGGGAGATATGGCGGTTGCCCAGCAGATCCTGAGCGATTATCAGAGCGAGCTGGAAGCGCTGCAGACCGCTCAGGCCCAGCCTGAAGAGGCTGTTGCAACTGACGAGAGCGGCGAAGAATTCAAGGCCCAGGCCCAGGCCTGAGCGACGGGCAGGCCTGAATCCTTACCTCTGAATCAGCCGGCCTGCCAGCGCTGATCCCTCTTGCGGCCCCATCATGTCTGCCATGGTGGGGCCGTGTCGTTTCTTCTGTTGCCTTCTCTTGTTGACCTTCGCTTCTCGGTTCCGGCCCAATCGATTTGCGCCTTAGCGCGCCTCTTGGGGCATGCCGTGCGGCACTTCGCGGGGGATGGGGAACACCTTGTCATAGCCCCAGTTGTAGACGAAGGCATAGATCAGGTAGAAGACGACGAAGCCCAGATCCAGCACCAGCGCCTCCAGCATGCTGACGCTCAGCCACCAGGACATGACCGGCAGCGCGACGATCAGCAGACCGCCCTCAAAGCCGAAGGTATGCAGCACCCGTTGCCACAGGGTCTTGTGGGTATGGCCCTGATATTTCAGCAGCAGCTTGTCGACCCCGATGTTGTAGATGTAGTTCCAGACGGTGGCCAGCACCGAGAAGAACAGTGCCAGCGGGCCCATATGGTTGAGCCCGACCCCGGTAACCCAGCTGGCCAGCGGGGCGGCAATCAGCAGGCCAATGAATTCAAAGCCAATGGCATGGCGCAGGCGATCGTTACGGGTACGCATAAGTCACTCTCTCAATCAGATTTATTCACGGATTGCTGGTTAATCTATAGATCTTTAGCGATAGATTCATGTTGGTATCCATCGCTAAAATAGATGGATGAGAGAGCTTGCCGGAGGGCCATAAGATGACGCCATCACTGGAACAACTGAGGATCTTGCTGGCGGCCGCCGAAACCGGCTCGTTTTCCGCTGCCGCCCGCAAGCTGGGCAAGGCGCAGTCGGTGGTGAGCAGCGCCATCGCCAATCTGGAGATCGATCTGGCGCTCACCCTGTTTGACCGCAGCGGCCGCTATCCGCAGCTGACGGAGGCGGGGGCCCGCATGGTGCAGGAGGCGGGGATCCTGCTGGCGCAGAGTGAACGATTGCAATCTATTGCCGGGGAGCTGGCGGCCGGGGTGGAGACGCGGCTCACTCTGGCCATCGATGATGACTCCCACCTACCCTGGCTCGGCACCCTGCTGGAGGAATTCGCCACTCGTTACCCGACCGTGGAGCTGGAGCTGCTCTTCCCGCTGATGGAAGATGTGACCGAGATGCTGGTGACAGGTCGGGCCCAGCTCGGCATCAGTTATCAGAAGGTGCATCCCCAGCGGGAGATTGTCGCCCATTCGCTGGGGGAGGTGACCATGCCGCTGGTGGTGTCACCGGATCATCCGCTGGCCCGCAAGCAGCCGCTGCGGGAGGTCGATCTGCAGGGGGCACGTCAGCTGATGGTGACCGGCCGACGTGAAGGGAGCGAGCGCCAGCGTTTTCGCATCTCGGCTCAGGTGTGGTGGGTCGAGGGGGATCTCGGGGTGCTGGAGCTGGTCAAGCGGGGCCTTGGCTGGTCCGCCATCCCGGAATTTCTGCTGCATCAGCCGCTGGCTCGCGGCGAAGTGGTGGTGCTGGAGCCGGACTTTATCGCCAGCCACGCGCTGGCGCTGGAGTTGCAGTGGCATCGCGCCCGCCCGCTGGGGCAGGCGGGGCGCTGGCTGAAGGAGGCACTGCTGGCGCGGGTGCCTCGCTAGCCGACCTTACTCGGTCAGGGCGTAAGGCAAGGGTTGCAGGGTGAGGCGGGAGCCTTCGTCCTGCTTGAGGCGGAATTGGGCGTCAGCCTCGGTATCTTTTGGTAGCACGGCGGTGAGCCACACCTGCCCGGCCTGTTGCCAGGCGTTGAGCACCATGCCGCTGCGACGCCAGTTGTCACCCAGTTGCAGCTCCAGGGTATCGCCGCTGGCAACTGGCTCGCCGGTAGTCCCCGCCAGCAGGAACAGGGCGCGGTTGTTGGCGCCGCGATACTTGGCGCGGGCCACCGTCTCCTGCCCCATGTAGCAGCCCTTGTTGAAGCTGATGCCGTCCAGTGCCTGCAGGTTGAGCATCTGCGGGATGAACTCCCCCTGATGCACCGCTTCCATGTGTGGCAGGCCCGCCTTGATCTCGAGCCCCCACCAGAGTGACTCGTCACCTTGCGGCAGGGCGTCGGCTTGCTGATTGCTTACCAGCAGCCAGCGATCCTGCTCAATCTTCACCGCCATGCCGCCGTCGATAAGACCGCTCTGCAGAAGGCCAAATTGCGCGGCGATCCAGCCATCGCTGCCCGTACCGGCGATCCCGGTAGCGTGACGCTCATCGGCGGTGATCTCGACCTTGGAGAAAACGGCAAATTTCTTCAGCTCCGGCAGTTGGCGCTCCAGCACCGAAGAGCTGGTCAGCAGCAGCAGGCTGTCGTCGAGGCAGAGCAGGCGGAAATTGCTCCACAGCTTGCCCTTGGGATCACAGTGGCCGCCCGGGGTCTGTTGCCCTGGTTGCAGGGCGTTGACATCACAGGTGACCTGACCTTGCAGATATTTGACGCGATCCTGGCCGCTGATACGGGTGATGGCCAGCTTGGTCAGGGGGAAGCGGGTCGGCTCGGCAGGAAAAACAGGTGGTTGCAGGCTCACGATGGTATTCCAGAGAGAAAGTATGTGAGCTGCATGGTAAAGACGTAACTAATGTTTGTCAGCCGGAAAATCCAGCTGGTACCATCCCCCGGTCTTTGTAAGGAGAGTGCCATGTTGAGCCCAGTTGAAAAATCCCGCCTGAAGTGGGCCTGCCGTCGCGGTATGCTCGAGCTGGATGTGATCTTTATGCCCTTTTTCGAACACGAGTTCGACTCCCTGAGCGAAGCCGATCAGCAGACCTTTATCCGCCTGCTGGCGAGCGACGATCCGGATCTGTTCAAATGGTGCATGGGTCATGGTGTCCCTGCCGATCCCGCATTTGCCGTCATGATCCCGATGATCCTGGAGCGCAATCAGGCGCGCCACGACCGCCAGGGGTAATACCGTGGAGCGGGTGATCATGACGGTTCACCCCTCCCGCCATCAGCAATGTTTGCTGGTGGCCCTCTTTCTGTTGCTGCTCTGGCCGGTGGCTGGCCTGATTGCCGGTTGGCAGTGGGCGCTGTTGCTGCCCGTCTGGCTGGCGGCGCTCTGGTTGAGCTGGCGGGCGCTCGCCGAGCCCCCGTTCGAGCTTGTCTGGGATGGTCAGTGGCTACAGTGGCAAGGTTGCCGCTATCAGCTCGGCAAGAAAAGCCGTATTTTGCCCGGCGTGCTCAGGCTGGCGCTTTGCCCCGAGCCGGAAGGCTCTGAATCGGCGTCGCCACGGCAACTGTGGCTCTTCTCCGACGCCCTTCCCCCCGAACATTACCGCCTGCTGGCGCGAGCCATCCACTTTCTGCCGTCCCGGCGCTGACGCCTGTTTTCCGTGATGACCATGCGCTGATTTACCGCGATAAGCTGCTGCGATGCGGCTGGCGGCACTCTTTTTGTGGCTGAAAAGCGGTTGAAAACAAGTGACCCCGCCGGGGCGGGGTCACTGATTGCTGTAACGCTTGGCTGGAAGGGGATTAATCCCGCTCCGGGGTCAGCACGGTTGGCTTTGAGTCCGGCAGCATATCCGGATAATCCAGGTTGTAGTGCAGGCCGCGAGACTCCTTGCGCTGCAGGGCGCAGTTGACGATAAGCTCGGCCACCTGCAGCAGGTTGCGCAGCTCCAGCAGGTTGTTGGAGACGCGGAAGTTGGCGTAGTACTCCTGCACCTCCTGCTTGAGCAGGTCGATGCGGCGCTTGGCGCGGGCCAGGCGCTTGTTGGTACGTACTATCCCCACGTAGTCCCACATCATCAACCGCAGCTCGTGCCAGTTGTGCTGGATCACCACCAGTTCGTCGGAATCTTCCACTTTGCTCTCGTCCCATACCGGCAGGCGCGGCGGCTCCACACTCATCGGCAGCTTGGCCAGAATGTCGGCCCCCGCCTGATGGGCATAGACCACGCATTCCAGCAGGGAGTTGGAGGCCATGCGGTTGGCACCGTGCAGCCCGGTGTAGGTCACTTCACCGATGGCGTAGAGGCCGGGAATATCGGTCTGGCCGTTGCTGTCGATCATCACGCCGCCACAGGTGTAGTGGGCGGCTGGGACGATGGGCATCGGTTCCTTGGTGATGTCGATACCGACCGCAAGGCAGCGCTCATAAATGGTCGGGAAGTGCTTGATGATGAAATCGGCCGGTTTGTGGCTGATATCCAGATACATGCAATCCGCCCCGAGCCGCTTCATCTCGTGGTCGATGGCGCGGGCGACGATATCCCGCGGCGCCAGCTCAGCCCGCTCGTCAAACTCCGGCATAAAGCGGCTGCCGTCCGGGCGGCGCAGATAGGCCCCCTCGCCACGCAGTGCTTCGGTCAGCAGGAAGTTGGGATCATCCGGGTGGAACAGGCTGGTGGGGTGGAACTGGTTGAACTCCAGGTTCGCCACCCGGCAGCCGGCCCGCCACGCCATGGCGATGCCATCGCCAGAGCTCACATCGGGGTTGGAGGTGTACTGGTAGACCTTGGAAGCACCGCCGGTGGCCAGTGCCACGAAGCGGGCGCGGATCACCTCGACCTGCTCGGCGTTGCGGTTCCAGACGTAGGCGCCCAGCACCTTGTTGCCCGGCAGGTTGAGCTTGCGGGTGGTGATGAGGTCGACCGCGTTGAAGCGCTCCATCAACTGGATATTGGGGTGGGCACGAACCTGATCGATCAGGGTGAGCTGCACCGCCTTGCCGGTGGCATCTGCCGCGTGGAAGATGCGGCGATGGCTGTGGCCCCCTTCCCGGGTGAGGTGGTACTGGGACTCGCCGTCGGCGTTCTCCTCCTGATCGAAGGGGACCCCTTGCTGAATGAGCCACTGGATGGACTCGCGGGCGTGGCGGGCGGTGAACTCCACCACGGCCGGGTCACACAACCCGGCGCCCGCGTTGAGCGTGTCGCTCACGTGGGATTCGATGCTGTCGGTTTCGTCGAAAACGGCAGCGATGCCTCCTTGCGCATAGAAAGTGGCCCCTTCACTGATGGGCCCCTTGCTCAGAACCAGGACTTTGGCGTGGTCTGCCAATCGCAACGCGAGGGACAAACCAGCGGCACCGCTGCCAATGATCAGTACATCGCAAAGGTATTCAACACTTGCTTTCATAAGTATCATTGGCCTGGATTAAGAACTGGCACCATGGTAGCCCAAGCGAGGGCGAGGATGCAGCCTGCATCACATTTTTTTCAATTGAAGCGAACTTTCTCTGATTCTCCCTGTCTGAACTTGTGCGCTTAGGAAGGGCCGGAAAAGAAAAACGATAACCTGATGGGGGTTTTACGGCTCTGATGAGCGACCAGAATCTACTGGACGAACAGCTGGTTGAACGGGTCCAGCGCGGCGATAAAGCAGCTTTCAACCTGTTGGTAAAAAAATACCAGCATAAGGTGGTCAACCTGGTTGCCAGGTATGTCAACAATCCCGGTGATGTGCCCGATGTGGCGCAAGAGGCCTTTATAAAAGCCTACCGTGCATTGCCGACATTCCGTGGCGAAAGTGCTTTTTACACCTGGTTGTACCGAATTGCCGTGAACACGGCGAAGAATTATCTCACCTCCCAGGGGCGCAGGCCGCCCAGCAGTGATGTGGAGGCTGACGAAGCGGAGTCTTATGGTGGTGGTGAAGCCTTGCAAGAGGTCTCAACCCCTGAAAACCTGGCGCTGACTGACGAGATCAAACGCACCGTGTTTTCAGCCATAGAGGCATTGCCGGAAGACCTGAGGACAGCTATCACCCTCCGCGAACTGGAAGGGCTGAGCTACGAAGAGATTGCCGAAATCATGGATTGCCCTGTGGGTACGGTCAGATCCCGTATCTTCCGGGCGAGGGAAGCAATCGATAAAAAGCTGCAACCTCTGATCGAGAATTAACTGGGGAAAGACGGGTTAACTTATGGCAAATAAAGAGCAAATCTCTGCCCTGATGGATGGTGACCTGAGTGACGCAGAGGTACTGAACGAGCTGGAGATGGACTCCGACTTGCAAGATACCTGGGGTCGTTACCACCTGATCGGCGATGCCATGCGGGGTGACCTGCCGGTCAATCTGCAACTGGATCTCAGTGACAGCATTATGGCTGCGCTGGAGGATGAGCCCACCATACTGGCACCCAAGCCGGTCGAGACGGCTCCCGTGCTGCAACCTGCCGTTGCGCCGGTCAAGACAGATGCCAATGTGGTTCCGTTGTTCCGCCGTGTCGGTCAGCAACTGGGGCAATACGCCATTGCCGCCTCCGTGGCCGCCGCTGTTATCTTCGGAGTGCAGCATTATCAGGGACAGGATGGCGTTCCGGCCAATCCGGTGCTCAATACCATTCCAATCGGTGGCAGCGCGGCGCCTGTGAGCGTCCATTATCCGCAACAGGATGGTGCCCGTGCCCGTCAGCAAGGTCTGACCGAACAGCAGATGCAGGAACAGCGGGAGCGGATCAACGCCTTCCTGCGTGACCACCAGTTGCAACAACGCCTGTTGCAAGACAGGCAGAACCAACAATAACGAGTCGTCAGGGATATCAACGTGCGCCAGTACAGCCGTATTTTACTGGCCTCTCTCCTGCTGATCAGTGCCAAGGCCTCGGCCGACGATAAGTCGGCCGAGGCCTTGTTGCAGCAGATGCAGAGTGCCGTGCAGCAACAGAACTTCGAATTGTCCATGGTCAAGGCCCGTCAGGGACGTCTTGAACCGATCCGCATCAGCCATGCCGTGATCGATGGCAAGGAGGTAGCCCATCTCAGCTATCTCGATGGCAAGGCGATCGAGTATCTCCAGCGTCAGAACGAGTACACCTTCTTTGAAAACAGCCATGATCCCTACACCCTGAAGGATGCCCGCTTTCCCGGTATCTGGTCGACCCTGGTGAAGATGCCGTTGGCACAGGTGCTGGAGAGTTATGATCCTGTGCTTGCTGGCCGTAGTCGGGTGGCCGGCGAGGTCGCTCAAGTCGTCAGGTTGGTTCCCAAGGAAGCTGACAAATATGGCTTTGTGCTCTGGATTGACGAACGTAGTCACCTGTTGCTGCGAGTCGACATGGTGGAGCGGGAGGGCAATCTGGTGGAGCAGATGCTGGGGGTGGATCTGCAATTGCAACAAAAACCGTCCCCATGGCTGGTAAAGCTGGCCAACAGCAAGCAGCCCTCGGCGCTGGCGCTGGAGGATGCCTATCCTGCACCGCAACAGCAGTTGAACTGGCAGATCACCTGGTTGCCCGATGGCTTCAAGGTGCTGTCGCAAGACCGGCACCAGCTGGTGACCACCAGTGTACCGGTGGATTACATGATGCTCTCCGATGGCCTGGTGGATCTCTCGGTCTACGTCTCTCGGGTCGATCCCAAGCAGGCGGTGCGCCAGCAGCTGATCCGCCAGGGGGCGACCTCGCTGGTGAGCTACGTCAACGAGGTGGGGGTCGAGATCACCGTGGTTGGGGAAGTGCCTGCCGAGACAGCCAAACGCATCGCCGAGTCGGTGCAGCCGCTGGCTCGCAACGAAGCGGTGCAGTGAGTCCATGTTCTGGGTTCACAGTAGTGTGCGGCTTGCCGTTGGCTGTGAGTCGTGTTCAGATCCTGCCATTGCATGAGCACGAGGTGTTGCCGTGAATGAGATGAGTGAAGAGCTGGCGACCGTGGTGGCCATTGAGGGTGACCATGCCTGGGTGGAGTGCGAGCGTCGCTCCGCCTGCAGTGGTTGTCAGCAGCAATCCAACTGCGGTACCGGCACTGTGGCCAAGGCGTTTCCCCTGAAAGCCCCCCGCTTGCGAGTCAGGCTGACCGCCGAGGTGAGCGTTGGCCAGCAAGTGAGGCTCGGTATCCCGCAGGAGAGTCTGCTGCGCGGGGCTGCGCTGGTCTATGTGCTGCCGCTTTTCTGTCTGTTGGCCGGCGCCTTGCTGGGGCAGCTCTGGCTGGCGCCGCTGCTCTCGGGCGGGGAGGGGATTACCATTCTCTGCTGCCTGCTGGGGGGCGTGCTGGGCTTTTTACTGGTTCGTTACTTTTCCAACCGCCTGGATCAGGGGCGTTACGGCCCGCAGATGCTCGGCGTTGTCGTCCCTGTCCGCATCCTCCCCTGACCGAACAGGCGCTATTTCACTGGCGCTGGCGACTAAAGAATGGCCGTCAGCCGGGTTATCCAGTAAAATCGCGCCTCCATAACTGACCTTAACTAATTTTGAGTGACTCTTGCTCGATGAAACACATTCGTAACTTTTCGATTATTGCGCACATCGACCACGGTAAATCGACCCTGTCGGACCGTCTGATCCAGACTTGCGGTGGCTTGTCCGACCGCGAGATGCAGGCTCAGGTGCTTGACTCCATGGATCTGGAGCGCGAGCGCGGCATTACCATCAAAGCACAGAGTGTGACCCTGAACTACCAGGCACAAGACGGTAACACCTACCAGCTGAACTTTATCGACACCCCAGGCCACGTGGATTTCTCCTACGAGGTCTCCCGCTCTTTGGCGGCCTGTGAAGGGGCGCTGCTGGTGGTGGATGCCGGCCAGGGGGTTGAGGCACAGACTCTGGCCAACTGCTACACCGCCATGGAAATGGATCTGGAAGTGGTGCCGGTGCTGAACAAGATTGACCTGCCGGCCGCAGAACCCGAGCGGGTTGCCGAGGAGATCGAAGACATCGTCGGTATCGACGCAGTCGATGCGGTGCGCTGCTCCGCCAAGACCGGTCTGGGTGTTGATCTGGTGCTGGAAGAGATCGTCGCCAAGATCCCGGCACCGGAAGGTGACCCGGATGCCCCGCTGCAGGCGCTGATCATCGACTCCTGGTTCGACTCCTATTTGGGCGTTGTCTCTTTGGTGCGGATCAAGAACGGTTCCCTGAAGAAGAACGACAAGATCAAGGTGATGAGCACCGGTCAGGTGTGGGGTGTCGATCGTATCGGTATCTTCACGCCCAAGCAGGTGGATACCCAGGGTCTGGGTTGCGGCGAGGTAGGTTGGGTTGTCTGCGGTATCAAGGACATCCACGGCGCGCCGGTGGGCGATACCCTGACTCAGGCCAAGAATGGTGCCGACAAGGCGCTGGCTGGCTTCAAGAAGGTGAAGCCGCAGGTTTATGCGGGTCTGTTCCCCATCTCCAGCGATGACTACGAGTCGTTCCGTGACGCCCTCGACAAGCTCTCCCTGAACGATGCCTCCCTGTTCTTCGAACCGGAGAGCTCCACGGCGCTGGGCTTCGGCTTCCGTTGTGGCTTCCTCGGCATGCTGCACATGGAGATCATTCAGGAGCGTCTGGAGCGTGAATACGATCTGGATCTGATCACTACGGCGCCGACCGTAGTGTACGAGATCGAGCTGACCGACGGCTCCACCATCCACATCGACAGCCCGGCCCAGATGCCCGCCATCACCAGCATCAAGGAGATGCGCGAGCCGATCGCCGAGTGTCATATCTTGCTGCCGCAGGAGTACATGGGCAACGTGATCACCCTCTGTATCGAGAAGCGTGGCGTGCAGACCAACATGGTCTACCACGGCAAGCAGGTGGCACTGACCTATGAAATCCCGATGGCGGAAGTGGTGCTCGACTTCTTCGACCGTCTGAAATCCACCAGTCGCGGTTACGCCTCGCTGGATTACGGCTTCAAGCGTTTCGAAACCTCCGACATGGTCCGTCTGGACATCATGATCAACGGTGAGCGCGTCGATGCCCTGGCCATCATCACCCACAAGGACAACGCCCAGTATCGCGGTCGTCAGGTGGTGGAGAAGATGCGCGAGCTGATCCCGCGCCAGATGTTCGATATCGCCATTCAGGCGGCCATCGGCAACCAGATCATCGCGCGCAGCACCGTCAAGGCGTTGCGTAAAGACGTAACCGCCAAGTGTTACGGTGGTGACGTGAGTCGTAAGAAGAAACTGCTGAACAAGCAGAAAGAAGGTAAGAAGCGGATGAAGTCCCTCGGCCGTGTCGACGTGCCGCAGGAAGCCTTCCTCGCGATTCTCCACGTCGGAAAGGATTAATAGATGGCAAGCACGTTTTCCCTGATCCTGGTGGTGGTCTGCGCGATCACCGGTGTTATCTGGTGTCTGGACAAGATGATTTGGTCCAAGCAGCGCGCCGCCAAGATTGCCGTGGCTCGTGCCCATGGCGGTGCCCACCTGGATGAGAAGACCCTGGCCAAGGTGGCCCCTGTGCCGGTCTGGATTGAACAGACCGCCGGGGTCTTCCCGGTCATCACCTTTGTGCTGATCCTGCGTTCGTTCATTTTTGAACCGTTCCAGATCCCGTCAGGTTCCATGATGCCCACCCTGCTGGTGGGCGACTTCATCCTGGTGGAAAAATTTGCCTATGGTCTGCGGGATCCGGTGACCAACACCAAGTTCCTCGAGACTGGCGAGCCCAAGCGTGGCGACGTGGTGGTGTTCAAGTATCCCCTTGAACCGCGCGTTGACTACATCAAGCGGGTGGTCGGCATGCCGGGTGATCGGGTCATCTATCGCAACAAGGAGCTGATGATCCGGCCCAAGTGCGAAGAGCAGGAAGGGAAAACGTGCCCGGGCTTCAAGAAGCTCGACGTCAAGTTTGAACAAAGAGGCGAATTTACCCAGATGGGGATCCCCCTTGATCGCTATACCGAGCAGTTGGGTGATGTCTCCCACGAGACCCTGCGCAATCCGCTGATGCCCGACATGGTTGGCCGTTACTATCGCCAGCCCGGCACCTACCCCGACGAGTGGGTGGTACCGGAAGGCCAGTATTTCGTAATGGGCGACAACCGCGACAACAGCACCGACAGCCGCTTCTGGGGCTTTGTGCCCGAGCAGAATCTGGTCGGCAAGGCGGTCGCTATCTGGATAAGTTTTGAATTCGAGCGCGAAGAAGGCTCCCTGCTGCCAAGTTGGGTACCGACAGGTGTGCGCTTCAACCGCATTGGCGGAATCAAGTAAATGAATATCAAGATGAACAGACTGCAGTCCCGTCTCGGGCATGTCTTTGCGGATCTGGAACTGCTGACCCGGGCGCTGACTCACCGCAGCGCCGGCTCTCGTCACAATGAACGACTGGAATTTCTGGGTGACTCGATTTTGAGTCTGGTGATTGCCGACGATCTGTTCCACCGCTTCCCGCAAGCGGCGGAAGGGGATCTCAGCCGGATGCGCGCCACCCTGGTGCGCGAGAAGACCCTGGCCGAACTGGGCCGGGAGTTTGACCTCGGGGATCACTTGATCCTGGGTCCCGGCGAACTCAAGAGCGGCGGTTTTCGCCGCGAATCCATTCTGGCCGACACGGTCGAGGCGGTGATCGGTGCCGTCTATCTGGATACCAATCTTGAGACGGTGCGGACACTGCTGCTGAGCTGGTATGCCAGCCGCCTGGAAGAGATCAAGCCGGGCATCGAGCAGAAAGATCCCAAGACCCGTCTGCAAGAAATTTTGCAGGGAAGCCGCAAATCCCTGCCGACCTACACTGTGACCAACGTCAAGGGCGAGGCCCACAACCAGGAGTTCACCGTCCAGTGTGACGTTGAAGGTCTGGATGGTCCCCTCGTCGGGGTCGGCACCAGCCGTCGCAAGGCCGAACAGGCCGCGGCGCAGCAAGCATTGGAAAAACTGTCATGACAGATACCACCTACTGCGGCTTTGTCGCCATCGTGGGCCGCCCGAATGTGGGCAAGTCCACCCTGCTCAACAAGCTGCTTGGCCAGAAGGTCAGCATTACCTCGAAGAAGCCCCAGACCACCCGTCACCGGATTTTGGGGATCGACACCGAGGATAACTACCAGACCATCTATGTAGATACCCCGGGTCTGCACATTGAAGAGAAACGGGCCATCAACCGTCTGATGAACCGTGCCGCCACCAGTTCGCTGGGTGATGTGGCCATGGTGGTGTTCATGGTCGACGGTACCCACTGGACCAAAGACGACGAGATGGTGCTGGGCAAGCTGCGCAATCTCAAGTGCCCGGTGGTGCTGGCGGTCAACAAGATTGACAACGTCAAAGAGAAAGAAGATCTGCTGCCCCACCTCGAGTGGCTGGGCCAACAGATGAACTTCGCCCATATTCTGCCCATCAGTGCCGAAAAGGGCACCAACGTGGAGAAGATCCGCGAGTGGGCCAAGGATCTGCTGCCGGAAAACGTCCACTTCTTCCCGGAAGATTACGTGACCGACCGCTCCTCCCGCTTTATGGCCTCCGAAATCATCCGCGAGAAGCTGATGCGCTTCACCGGTGAGGAGCTGCCCTACTCGGTGACGGTGGAGATCGAGCGCTTCAAGGTGGAAGAGAACGGCCTCTATCACATCCACGGCCTGATCCTGGTCGAGCGCGATGGCCAGAAGAAGATGGTCATCGGCAATAAGGGCGAGAAGATCAAGACCATAGGCACCGAAGCGCGCCTCGATATGGAGCGTCTGTTCCAGAACAAGGTGCACCTGGAGCTGTGGGTCAAGGTCAAGTCGGGCTGGGCTGATGATGAGCGCGCCCTGCGCAGCCTCGGGTATGGCGACGACTGATTGCTGACCCCGGCTTTCGTCATCCACAGTCGGCCCTATCGGGAGACCAGCCAGCTGGTCGAGGTCTTCACCCAAGATAGTGGCCGATTTACTCTGGTGGCTCGCGGCTCTCGCGGGCCACGCTCCCCTCTCAAGGGGCTGCTGCAACCCTTTACCCTGCTCACCATCGCCTGGCGCGGCAAGGGCGATCTCAAGAACCTCACCCAGGTCGAATGCCCGGATCACTCCCTGCGTCTCGGTGGCGATCGCCTCTTCTACGGCCTCTATCTCAACGAGCTGGTCTACTACCTGCTGGAAGCGCACACCCCGTTCCCCGAAGTGTTCGACGCCTATGCCCGTGCCATCATGGCGCTGGCCGACGGCGAGACGCCTGAGCTGCCGCTGCGCCGCTTCGAGTTCCTGCTGTTGCAAGCACTTGGATATGCGGTGGATTTCGAATACACGGCGGACGACGAGTCGCCCATCGAGCCGACCCTGCTCTATGGCTTCGAGCGTGAATTGGGCTTTGTTGCTTGCGAGCGGGCGCCGGATCCCCGTACCCTGTTTCTCGGTGCCCACCTGCTCGCCTTTGCCGAGGGACGTTTCGATACCCCTCCCTTGCTGCAGGCGGCCAAACGTTTCAGCCGATTGGCACTGCAACCCTATCTGGGCAAGCGCCAGCTAAAGAGCCGGGAGCTGTTTTTAAAACGCAAAGCCAGTATGCAAGGCTGACACAGATTACAGACATACGGATATTGGCGCGGTGTGATTCGCTGACCGCGCAGTCAATAGATGAAGCCTTTCAAGGAGTTCTCAATGAGTGAAATCTATCTGGGTGTGAACATCGACCATATCGCCACCCTGCGCAACGCCCGTGGCACCCAGTATCCGGATCCGGTACAGGCCGCCTTCGTGGCCGAGCAGGCCGGGGCCGATGGCATTACCGTGCATCTGCGTGAAGATCGTCGCCACATCACCGACCGCGACGTGGAGATCTTGCGTCAGACTATCCAGACCAGAATGAACCTGGAGATGGCGGTGACCGAAGAGATGATCGGCATCGCCTGCCGCATCAAGCCCCACTTCGTCTGTCTGGTGCCGGAGAAGCGCACCGAAGTGACCACCGAGGGCGGTCTGGACGTGGCCGGTCAGCTGGACAAGGTGACTGACGCAGTTGCCCGCCTCTCTGCTGTGGGTGCCCAGGTATCCCTCTTTATCGACGCCGATCCCATCCAGATCGATGCGGCTGCCGAGAGTGGCGCCCCCTTTATCGAGATCCATACCGGCCGTTACGCCGATGCCACCACCGATGCTGAGCGCAACGCCGAGTTCAAGCGTATCGCCGCCGGCGCCTCCTATGCCGCTGGCAAGGGCTTGAAGGTCAATGCCGGTCACGGCCTGCACTACCACAACGTCAAGGCCATCGCCGCCATCCCCGAGCTCTATGAGCTCAACATCGGCCACGCCATCATCGGCCGCGCCGCCTTCGATGGTTTGGCCAAGGCTGTGAGCGACATGCGCCTGCTGATGCAGGAAGCCCGTCAGGGGATCTGAGTTGCAAAATAGGCCCGCGGCCTGAGACCGGCCGCTAGAAATAACAAGGGACGCCACGGCGTCCTTTGTTATTTCAGGTGTTGTTCAAGTGAGGGCAATGGGTTGGCGGCTATAGAGCTGTAATAACCCAGCACAATCGGCTATAAGCAGTTGATGTCAAAAGGGTTACACTGGTTGACTCTGTGAGTTGGACGAGATTGTTATGGATCACCCCCTGCACCACCCCGATATCACCGAACTTGAACCTGTCGCCCGCGCGGCGGGGGCGGCCATCATGGCCATCTACAGCCAGCCCTTCGCGGTGGAGTACAAGAGCGACGAGAGCCCGCTTACCGCTGCCGACAAGGGGGCTCATGAGGTGATCGTTCAGGGGTTGGCACGGCTGACTCCTAATATTCCTGTGTTGTCGGAGGAGTCGGGGCCCGAGGTGATGGCGGCGCGCCACGGCTGGTCACGCTACTGGCTGGTGGATCCCCTCGATGGCACCAAGGAGTTTGTCTCCCGCAACGGCGAGTTCACCGTCAATATCGCGCTGATTGAAGAGGGGGCGCCGCGCTGGGGGCTGGTCTATGCCCCAGTGCTGGACAAGCTCTGGTATGGCGGAAAGGGTCTCGGTGCCTGGCGCATCGCCGATGGCAAGCGCGAGTCCATCCAGACCCGGCCTCATCGTGAAGGCGAGGCGTGGCGAGTGGTGGGCAGTCGCAACCACCTGTCGCAGGAGACCCTCGATTTCTTGGCTCCTTTTGGCGAGATCGAGCTGGTCTCGATGGGCAGTTCGCTGAAGTTCTGCATCATTGCCGAGGGGGGCGCCGAGCTCTATCCGCGCCTTGCTCCTACTTGCGAGTGGGATACCGGTGCGGCGCAGGCGGTGCTGGAGGGGGCGGGCGGCAGCGTCACCCGACTCGATGGCTCACCCCTTGCCTACAACAAGCCCGATATCCTCAATCCCTGGTTTGTCGCCAGAGCGTGACCTTGTTGGTGCGCTGAGCATCGCGCAATAAAAAGAGGCCGGAGCGGGTTGTACATCCGTTCCTGCCTCTTTGTATTTGACGCAGTTTTAAAAGACTTTCTTGAACGGCTTGATGGTCACTTTGGCATAGACGCCAGCTGCCACATAGGGATCGGCATCGGCCCAGGCTTGGGCATCCGCCTGCGAGGCAAACTCGGCGATGACGGTGCTGCCGGTAAAGCCGGCATCGGCCGGATCCTCGGCATCGATGGCCGGGTTGGGGCCGGCGGTCAGCAGCCGACCTTCATCCTGCAGGGCTTGCAGGCGAGCCAGATGGGCAGGGCGAACTTGCTTGCGCAGTGGCAGGCTATCGGGGACATCTTCGGAGTAGATGAGATACCACATGAGACAATCCTTTTCTGATGAGGGTTACTTTTTGAGTTCGTCTTTTTGCTGGGACAACTGCTCGGCAGGGATGTGGCGGTAGAGGTAGACGCCGCTCAGCAGGGTAAAGACCAGCGTCATCCCCAGCAGGCCGAACACCTTGAAGTTGACCCACATCTCTTGCGGCAGGTTGAAGGCCACATAGAGATTGAGCAGGCCGCAGACGGCAAAGAAGCCGACCCAGCCGAGATTGACCTTGTCCCAGACTGCATCGGGTGCCTGCAGTTCCTTGGCCAACATCTGTTTGATCAGATTCTTGCCAAAGCCGTAGCGGCTGATGAGCAGACCCAGTGCGAACAGCACGTTGATGACAGTCACTTTCCACTTGATGAAGGTGTCATCGTGGAAGAAGACGGTGAGGCCGCCGAAGAAGCCGACCAGCAGGAAGGTAAAGAGCTGCATCTTCTCGACTTTGCGATAGCGGATCCAGCTATAGGCGAGCTGCAGACCGGTGACCACCACCAGTGCGCCGGTAGCCATGTAGATGTCGTAGAACTTGTAGACCGCGAAGAAAACGATAAGTGGAATAAATTCAATAAATTGCTTCATGTCTGGCGCCTAGTCCTCAAAGATGGCCTGCAAATTTCGCCCAGTCTACCTGCATGGCGGACAACGGCAAATGAATAAGACCGCTCATTTTTACGCCGGTTCCGTGCCGTCGCCAAACAGTTGGCGTGCAATGGATATCCCCAGTCGCTGCTGATCGGCCAGCAGGTCGCGGATATGGCGCTCTTCAATCAGAGGGTTGAGCAGCACGGCGCGCAGCAGGGTGAGCGGTTGGGCACCGTAGCGCACCACGGCGCGCTGGGTGCGGGAGACAAAGCTGTGCCCCTCGGCCCGCTGGGCTTTTTGCAGGGACACGTTGAAGTCGTTGATCTGCGCATTGGCCGTCTCATCCAGCACCTTGCCCTGCAGATGGGGCGGGATGCAGCGATAGGAGAGCAGGTTCATCACCGGAGCAGACATCAACTCGAAGGCGGGGTCGCTTTCGATGAGCTCGGCCATCAGTCTGGCTCGGTCGTAGTTGGCTTCGATAAGCTCGGCATAGCCTTGCTGGCCGAAGAGCTGGAAGGCGGCATCCAGATAGAGGGCGTTGGCCGGGCGGGTGCCCTCCAGGGTAAAGCGACCCTGATCGAACGAGGTGGCGCGAATGGCATAGGGCGCCTCCCGCTTGACCGCCATCATCAGGTCGGGCTGGCGGCAGAGCAGCATGCCGGTACCGAGCGGCACCAGAAGTTGCTTGTGACCATCCAGGGTGACGGTGTCGGCCTGCTCTATTCCGGCTAGCAGACCTTGATAGCGGGGGGAGAAGAGGGTCGGGCCACCCCAGGCAGCATCCACGTGGAAGTGGATCTGCTCGCGCTCGGCAATGGCCGCCAGCTCAGGCAGGGGATCGATGGAGCCAAAGTCGGTACTGCCTGCCACGCCGACCAATGCCAGTACTTTCAATTTCTGCTCTTTGCACTGGATCAGCGCCTGTTCCAGCGCAGCCAGACTGAGCCGGTTCTGCTCGTCGGTCTCGAGGCGCCAGACGCTGCGGGCGCCCAGTCCCAGCAGATCCATCCCCTTGTCGAAGGAGTAGTGCATCAGCCGGGAGCCTAGAATGACGGCGCCGCGATAGCCTTGCTCATAGAGCGCGAACAGGTTGTCGCCGCAGGCGCGGTTGCGGGCCAGCCAGAGAGCGGTGACGTTGGCGATGGTGCCGCCGCTGGTCATGACGCCGAGGGCGGCATCCTTGGCATGCATCTGCTCGCCGTAGAAAGCATCGTCCCTGCCATAGATGAGGCGGTGCAGCTTGGCCAGCACCTCCCGCTCCAGAAAGCTGAGCAGTCGGGAGGACTCCATCTTCATCGGATTCTGGTTGAGCATCACCAGCAGGCGCGACAGCTCGGCGGTATAGGCCGGCAGGGGCGCCGTCATGTGGCCCATGTAGCGTGGCGAGGTGAGGTGCGAGGCGCCGGGTACCAGAGTAGCCAGCCGCGCCAGATACTCCTCGATAGGTTGGCCGACTGCAGGCATGCGGGATTGATCGAGCTGGTGGGTGAACAGGTCGCGCTGATAGGGGGCCTGACTGTCGTCGGAGTGGTGGAAGCTCTCCAGCAAGGTGTTCATCGCCTCGCCAAAGGCGGGATCCGCTTGTGCAAACAACTCAGTCAACTTCATCAGGTTCTCCAGACCAGGTCACCGGGGTAGGTGTCTATGCCGCTTGTCTCGGGCATCGGCGGCAGAGCATACACCAAAGGGAGGCGGGTGACAGCCACCCCATTTTTTAAGCGAACACTTGTACTCCGAAATGGTGCTGGGTAGAGTGAGCCACAGTTATTGTGGAGTCGATGTTATGAGTGGTGTGATGGATTACTCCCCCCGGGAGGAGCTGGCAAACCGGCTGAGTCACGGTGCGGGATTGTTGCTGGGGATTGTCGGGCTGGTGCTGTTGCTCATCAAGGGATGGGGACAGGGTACGCAGGCGCTGGTGAGCTACAGCCTCTATGGCGGCAGTTTGGTATTGCTCTATCTCGCCTCGACCCTCTATCACAGCATGGCTGAAGGGCGTGCCAGACGCTGGTGCAAGGTGTTTGATCACTGTGCCATCTATCTGCTGATTGCCGGCACCTATACCCCCTTTCTGCTGGTGGCGCTCGATACGCCGTTGGCGAAGGGGTTGATGGTGGTGATCTGGGCCCTGGCGCTGGCCGGGGTGGTGTTCAAGCTGGTATTTATCAACCGCTTCAAGAAGTTGTCGCTCTTTACCTACCTGATGTTGGGCTGGCTGTCGCTGGTGGTCATCTACCAGCTCTATATCCATCTGGCCGGTGAGGGGTTGTTGCTGCTCGGGCTTGGCGGCCTTATCTACAGCCTCGGGGTCATCTTCTATGTGGCCAAGCAGCTCCCCTATAACCACGCCATCTGGCATCTCTTTGTGCTGGGTGGCAGCGTTTGTCACTTTATGGCCATTTACGGCTACGTCGCCTAACGTCTTGTAACTAGCCCTTAATTGGTATTTTTGGCGCGTAAAAGGATAAATTCGTGCGGTATCACACAGTTGGCATCAGCGTTTGCTGACAAGCTAGGGCCAGTTCAATTCGCAAAGGATGCACGAAATGAGTGAAATCGCGCTTTCCATCAGCATGTTGTCGCTGGTGGCAGTGCTGGGACTCTGGCTTGGAAACTGGCGAGTCTATGGCGTTGGGTTAGGGATCGGTGGGGTGCTGTTCGGCGGCATCATAGTGGGTCACTTTGCCGGGGTGTCAGAGCTGGCGCTCGATGAGCAAACACTCCATTTTATTCAAGAGTTTGGCCTGATCCTGTTTGTCTATACCATCGGCATTCAGGTCGGCCCCGGTTTTTTCTCGTCATTGCGCAGCTCCGGACTCAAGCTCAATGCCTTTGCTGCTTTGCTGGTTATCCTGGGGTGCATCGTTGCGGCGGCACTTCATCAACTGTTTGATGTGCCGCTACCGGTGATCCTCGGGGTCTTCTCCGGTGCCGTGACCAATACCCCATCTCTTGGTGCGGGTCAGCAGATCCTGGCGGAGCTGGGAGCTCCCCATGGTTCAACCGGGCTGATGGGGATGGGATACGCAGTGGCCTATCCATTCGGCATCTGCGGCATTTTGCTCACCATGTGGCTGGTCAGGGTCTTCTTTCGCATCAAGATCGACGATGAAGCCGCCCAGTTCGAGTTGCAGACAGGTAAAACCAAGGAGAGCTTGCAGACCATCAACATCGCGGTACGCAACCCCAACATGCATGGCTTGATGCTGAGCGAGATCCCGAGTCTCGACGAGTCTGATGTCATCTGCTCACGCCTCAAGCGTGGCGACGAGCTGATGGTGCCGCGCACTGATTCCCGTATCGAGCTGGGCGACCTGCTGCACCTGGTTGGTGAGCGCCATGCACTGCACAAGGTGTTGCTGGTGCTGGGTGAAGAGGTCGACACCTCCCTATCGACTCGCGGTACCGACCTGAGGGTGGAGCGGGTCGTGGTGACCAACGAGCAGGTGCTGGGCAAGAAGATCCGCGATCTTGACATCAAACAGCGCTATGACGTGGTGATCTCGCGCCTCAACCGGGCCGGTATCGAGCTGGTACCGACCAGCCAGACCAGTCTGCAGTTTGGTGACATCCTCAACCTAGTAGGTCGTCTCGATGCCATCGAGGCCGTGACCAATGTGGTCGGCAACGTGCAGCAAAAACTGCAACAGGTGCAGATGTTGCCGGTATTTATCGGGATTGGCCTCGGCGTATTGCTCGGCTCCATCCCCTTCTACCTGCCCGGATTCCCGGCCGCTCTCAAATTGGGTCTGGCGGGGGGGCCGCTGGTGGTGGCGCTGATCCTGTCGCGGATCGGCAGCATCGGCAAGCTCTACTGGTTCATGCCCCCCAGCGCCAACCTGGCGTTGCGGGAGATCGGGATCGTGCTGTTTCTGGCGGTGGTTGGCTTCAAGTCAGGGGCCGGCTTTGTTGATACCCTGATCAACGGTGATGGCCCCTCCTGGATGCTATATGGGGCAGCGATTACCCTGATCCCCTTGCTGGTGGTCGGGGTGCTGGCGCGTCTCTATGGCAAGATGAACTATCTCACCCTCTGTGGCTTGCTGGCTGGCTCCATGACGGATCCTCCCGCATTGGCCTTTGCCAACGCCATGCACCCGACCAGTGGTGCCAGTGCGCTCTCCTATGCCACTGTCTACCCGCTGGTGATGTTCTTGCGGATCATCTCGCCGCAACTGCTGGCCATCATCCTCTGGGCCGGTGCATAGGGTTAATTCTGACAGGAGCATGCCTTGTCATGCTCCTGTCATGATAATGTAATGTATTGATAATTTTAGTTTTTATTTTTCGGTAATCCCCTCGTCACCCTTCTGTCTGGCTGAACGGTCCAGCCTCAAATCAGTCTATTCTTTCGAATTTTCGAACTGGTTATTTGCTCTCTCTCTGTGCAGAGTAGGCTGTGGCTTTTTGCATGCAAATCAGGATTCAGGAGAGAACATGATTACCAATTCCGTTACTCTGGAACAGGGCGTAACCGTCACCCAGCTCAAAGGTCAAGTTTATCAGGTGGCTGCAGATGGTAGCCGCAAGTTGCTGGTGGAAGGGGATGTGCTGCCGAAAGGGGCGGTGATCATGTCGCCGGATGGCGCCAGTTTCATGGGCGGCGGACAGTCTTTCAATGTGCAACCTGCCAGCGAGCAGAGTGAGCCTGCCGAAGAGGAAGATGCTCCCCAGCTGGCGCAAAACAGTGCCGCAGGCACACCCGATGATATCAGTGCCCTGCAAGAAGCCATTTTGGGTGGCGCTGACCCGACCCAGGCCTTTGAAGCCTCCGCCGCAGGCGGTGCACCTGCTGCCGGTGGTGGCGGGGTTGGTGGTGTCGCCGGAGCCAGTGGCAACGGCGGTTTTGTCACCATCGACCGTACCGGCTCCGCAACCATTGCCGAAGCGACCTTCGATACCACCTACAACACCAATGGCGAGCCACCGCTGGATGCTGCAGGAGAAGATGAGGTATTTGACCTTACGCCTCCAACCATCTCCGTGGTAGCGCCAGACAATACCAATGACACCACTCCGACCCTGACCGGAACCACGGATGCGCCTGCTGGCAGCACGGTGACCCTGGTGGTGACCGATGCCAACGGCAATCAGCAGACCCTGACCACTATTGTCACACCTAATGGCACCTTCACCGTGGATGTCGCCACACCGCTGGCCGAAGGGGGCTATCAGGTGACGGCTTCCGTGACCGATCCGGCCGGCAACACCGGCACCGCGACCGATGATGGCAGTGTGGATGTAACCGCTCCGGTGATTACTGTTGATGCACCTGACAATACCAATG
Organism: Aeromonas sp. 603757; assembly: GCF_049171255.1. Classification (NCBI taxonomy): domain Bacteria; kingdom Pseudomonadati; phylum Pseudomonadota; class Gammaproteobacteria; order Aeromonadales; family Aeromonadaceae; genus Aeromonas; species Aeromonas sp. 603757. Next base: position 45,427 of record NZ_JAAKOE010000027.1, read on the forward strand.
ACACCACCCCGACCATTACGGGCACTACGGATGCACCTGCTGGCAGCACGGTCACTCTGGTCGTGACCGATGCCAATGGCACTCAACAAACGTTGACCGCCATCGTGCAACCGGGTGGTGGTTACAGCGTAGATGTCACTACTCCGCTGGCGGAAGGCAGCTATAAGGTGACGGCCAGCATCACCGATCCGTCTGGCAACACAGGTACCGCTACCGACGATGGCAGTGTTGATAGCAAGGCCCCTGACCTGGCCATCACCCTGGATGCCGACATCACCGCCGACGACGTCATCAACGCCGCTGAAGCGGGTCAGCAGATCCCGGTCAGCGGCACCGTGACGGGCGAGTTCAAGGTAGGGGACACCGTCACCCTGACCGTCAACAACACCGAATACACCGGCAAGGTGGCTGCCGATGGCCGCTTCACCATCCTGGTGGCGGGCAGCGATCTGGCGGCCGATGGCGACCGCACCATCGATGCCAGCGTGACCAGCACCGACGTGGCGGGCAACAGCGCCACCGCGACCGACAGCGAAGGTTATGAAGTGGATACTGACCTGCCGAGCATCGACCTGGCGGCGATTGGCGATGGCAACCTGTCGGTGGCGGAAGCCAAGGCGGTCGAGCTCAAGGGCGTGACCAGCAACGTGGAAGATGGCCAGAAGGTCACCCTGACCGTGACCGACGTGAACGGCAAGTCGGTGACCTTCGAGGCGACCGTGAGCGGCGGCAAGTTCAGCACCACCGTAGACCTGGGGGCCAGTGGCCTGGCGGATGGCAAGTTCACCGTGAAGGCGGATGTGACCGACCAGGCGGGCAACCCGGCGAGCGACAAGGAAGAGGCGATCCTGGACAGCGACAACGCTGACCTGCCGAG
>NZ_JAAKOE010000028.1:0-45697 GCF_049171255.1 Aeromonas sp. 603757
GGAGCGGTAGTTCAGTCGGTTAGAATACCGGCCTGTCACGCCGGGGGTCGCGGGTTCGAGTCCCGTCCGCTCCGCCAATAATTTGAAGGCCTTCCCGATTGGGAAGGCCTTTTTGCTATGGGCGATTTTGTCCATAAGACCCACAGATTTGCACACCAGAATCGACACAAAGCCCGGCTTCATAACCGGGGTTTTGTATTTTTAGCGTGTTAAACAGCCAACGTTTGGTTTTTACCTGCCAAAAGAGAGCCAGATAGCCGTTTATTTCCACCATTTTCTGGCTATATCTGAGCCTTATCAGTTTCATTCACAGCCATTTGAACAGCTCTACAGATGGTCAAATCAGCCTTCTGCTGCCTGCTGACTACAGGGAAGTTCCATATTGACCACCCCCTCTTCCATCTGCACGTCGATCTTGAAGCCAAGTCGCTTGGCGAGGTTGACCATGCCACGATTGCTGGGCATGGTCATGCCGGATAGCTGGCCAATCCCCTGTTCTTTGGCGTAGCGGATGATCTTCTCCATCATCAATTTGCCGAGCCCCACCCCTTTCAAGTCCGATCGCACCAGAATGGCAAACTCGGCATCGCTCTGGTCCGGGGTCGAAATAGCGCGTACCACGCCGAGGATCTGATCCTGCAGCTCGCCACCTTGCCCCACCGCTACGAAGGCCATCTCCCGGTCGTAATCGATCTGGGTCATGCGAGCCAGCTCTTCATGCCCCAGCTCGCCCACATCGGCAAAGAAGCGTTTGTATCTGTCTTCATCGGAGACCTGCAGCACGAACTGCTTGTGAGCCGGTTCATCTTCCGGCCGGATCGGGCGCAGCAGGATATGGCGCTGATCCTTAAGCCAGGCACCCTCCTCCAGTTCGGTAGGATAGGGACGGATCGCCAGTCGGTTGCTGGCCGGGAGGGTGGGGTCAGCCAGCATGAGGCTGGCATCCAGTACCACCATCTCGGTACCGCACGCTTGTAGCGGGTGCAGATCCAGCTCCTGAATTTCCGGAAAGGCGAGCAGCAGCTCGGAGAGTTGGCAGAGCACCTGACCGAGGGCATCGATATCCAGTCGTTCCGGCGTGGCTTGTTCGCGGATCTTACGGCTCTTGAGTGCGCCGATGATTTGGTAACGAGCCAGCGCCTGATTGAGCGGTGGCAAGGCAGCTACCATCTCCTGCGGCTCCGCACCAGATTCACCCAGCAGAATGACGGGGCCAAAGATGGCGTCTTGCTGGATACGTACCCGCAGCTCGAGGCCACCGCTGCGGCGAGCCATGCGTTGCACCAGCAAGCCTTCGATGCGAGCGCCCGGATCATGCTGTTTGACCCTGTCCAGAATGGCATCTGCGGCTTGCGCAACTTCGGCCGAGGTGCGCAGATTGAGCACTACCCCATGTACGGCAGACTTGTGCAGGATATCGGGCGAGCGCAGTTTTACCGCCACCGGATAGCCGATCTGCTCGGCGGTCAGGGTCGCCTCGATGGCATCGGTAACGATCCAGGTTGGTAGAGTCGAGAGACCGGCGGCTTGCAAAATCGGGTGTACCAGATGGGTATCCAGCCTCAGTTGCTTGCGCTCCTGCGCCTGGCGGATCAGCTGCTGGCAGAGCTCGATATTGAGCTGGTTGCCGTTCAGGGAGGCGGGGGTCTCCATCAGCTGTTTCTGGTTGCGGCGGTACTCCACCATATGCATGAAAGCGGCCATGGCGCTTTCCGGGGTACGGTAGGTCGGGATGCCCGCTTCGGTAAAGAGTTTGCGCCCCTCCTGCGCCGAGTACTCGCCTGCCCAGTTGGTGAGGATATTGAAACGGCGCGCTCTGGGATGCTGCTTCAGATGGGCGATAAGATGGCTGGCCAGCGGCGCGCTCGGTGCCGTGAGCGAGGGGGCGTGGATGATCAGGATGGCGTCGATGCCATCTTCCTGCAACACGTTGTCCAGCGCCTCCTGATAGGTGGTGATGGTGGCATCGCTGCCGATATCGAGCGGCGGACGAGCCAGCTTGCCGCCCCGCTCTAGCAGTACATCCACTGCCATATTAGCCAGCCCGCGACCGTTGGAGATGATGGCAAGCCGCTCCCCCTTGAGGGTCATGGAGTGGCTGAGGGTTTCCACCGCGGCAAACAGTTCGTGGGTATCCCGTACCCGCAGCATGCCAGCACGGCGGATGGCCGCATCATAGACATTGTCGAGACCGTGGGCCGGATCGTGGCGCCCGCTTTTCAGTACCAGGATCGGCTTGTTGCGCGAGGCTGCTCGCGCTGCCGAGAGAAAGTGGCGGGCGTCGTGCAACTTGTCCATGTAGATCAAAATGGCGCGGGTGACGCTATCGCGGGAGAGTTGATCCAGCAGCTGGCCGAAGTCGATGTCGCAGTGATCACCAAGGGAGATGAAGGCGGAAAAGCCCAGTTCATGCTGCTTGGCCCAATCCAGGATGGTGGTGCTGACGGCGGCGGATTGCGACAGAAAGGCGACCTGCCCCGGCTTGGCGGCAGTGGGGGAAAAGCTGGCGTTGATCCCCTGGCCGGGCAGCAGCATTCCCATGCTGTTGGGACCGAGCAGGCGAATTCCGTATTGTTGGCAGACCCGTTTCAGCTCCAGCCGCTCCTCGGGGGAAAAGTCGGCGGCCAGTATGATGGCTGCACCAGAGCCCTTCTGGCCGAGCGCTTCCAATAGTGGCAAGACTCGTTCCCGTCTGGTGCAGATGATGGCGAGATCCGGGATCAGCGGCAGGCTGGCAATATCGGGATAGGCCAGCACGCCGGCGATGGCCTTGTTGCGCGGAGTGACGGGTAGGATGGGCCCTTTGAATTGGCCCGCCAGCAGGTGACGCACAATCACATGACCCGCCTTGAGCGGGTCGGTCGAGGCGCCGATCACGGCGATTGAGTGGGGTTTGAACAGCCGATCCAGACCGCTTGCTTTCATGGGCACTCCCGACAAAAGGGGGAAGATACCAGTCTAATACGCCTTTGCTGCGGGTTCTGTGACCGGATCCTGATCACCGTTTGTTCAGGGCATTGGCACGCAGATAAAAGCGCAGTTCGCCCTGCACCCGGCGAATGGCTCCCAGGTGGCGTTCCTGAAGATAGATATCCTGCTCCCGATCTAGCGCCGTGCTGGGCACGCCCATGCTTTGCAGATACTCCTCAAACAGGGTTGAACCCTTGATCTCTACCAGATGCTGTTTCATGGCTCTCCTCCCTGCGCCTTGGCGTGTGTTGATGAACGCCCAGTCTGCGATGACCTGCCGGGTTTGCCTATTGTCACTTTTGACACGAGATTTGACACGAGAGCGCTCACACATCTTTCAGAGAGGGCGCCGTTGAGGCGCTGGCTGGCGTTATAGTATGGCGAGGAGCACGAGGCACGGATGGTGCACAGGATGATCAGAGTCTGGTGGTGGTGCATGGCACTGTGGACGGTTGGCGTATCGGCAGCCGAGCAGCCTATCCGCGCCTGGAATCTGCTGCTGGATCATCCCAACCCCGCCGTCGTCCAGTTGCTGCGCCTCTCCCTCGACCTTACCGTGCCCGAATATGGCCCCTACCAGCTGGTTTCCAGCCCGCAAATGGAGCAGGGGCGGGCGGTGAAGGAGCTGCGCAGCGGTGAGCTGGTTCAGGTCGGTGTCTTTGCCCCGGATGGTGAGCGAGAACGGGAGTTGCTGGCAATCCACATTCCGCTGGCCAAGGGGCTGCTGGGATGGCGGGTGTGTCTGGTTCGGCAGGGGGATGAGGGGCGTTTTGCCGCGATCAGATCGTTGGCGGACTGGCATCGCGCCGGGCTCTCCATCGGTCAGCACAGATCCTGGCCAGACACCCAGTTGCTGCGGGCTAACGGCCTCAAGGTGACGGTGGGCAATCTTTATGAGGCGCTCTTCAATATGCTGCGCAAGAAGCGCTTTGACTGCTTCCTGCGATCGGTCATCGAGGTCGAGGATGAGCTAAGGCAGCATCCGGATCTCGTCATCGAGCCCCGTCTGGTGTTTCGCTATCCGCTGGCGCTGCTCTTCTTTGTCTCGCCAAAATATCCGGAGCTGGCCCAGCGCATCGAGCTTGGCCTGCGGCGGGCGCGGCAGTCTGGTGCTTTTGACCGGGTCTTTGAAGAGGGATTTGGCAGCACCATTCGGCGGTTGAAACTGGATGAGCGGGTGCGTCTCGAGCTGCACAACCCCGACTTGCCGCTGCCTAGCCGCATCATGATGGCCGATCCGGCCCTTATCTATAAACCGGTGTCAGCGCAGAGAGCCCTGATTCTGCGCGGTATCCCAGAAGGCGCGGATCAGCGGCTCTTCCAGCCGCTTCTTGAGCACCCCAATCCCCACATCAAATGGCTTGAAGGCGGGTTTGAGGTCGATGATCCGCACCTTGTCGCCGAGCGGGCTGTGGTCGATCACTGCTGCCGGCACCAATCCTACGCCACAACCAAGTGCCACCATGGCGACAATTCCCTCGTTACCCGCCACTTCGGCATAGATGTTGGGCGCTATCCCCTTGTTGCGAAACCACTGATCGCTGCGTTTGCGGGCCAAGCCCTGCTCGGAGAGGATGACTGGCAGCTGCTCCCAGTCCGGCTCGCCCTGACGGAACCACTGGTTCAGCTGGGGGGCATTGCGCGGCGCGATAAAGACCAGCGGCACCAGCTGCAGGCTGGCGAATTCCAGCTTGGCGGGCAGAGCGTCGGGACGGGCGGCGATGGCGAGATCGGCTTCATCGGCCAGGATCTTGTCCACCGCCAGCGCCGGGTCGCCGGTCTCCAGCTTGATCTCCAGCTGGGGATAGCGGCGGCGAAAGCGCTCCAGCACCTCGGGCAGCAGAAAGTAACTGGCAGTGACCGAGCAGAATACCCGCAGCCGCCCCTGCAGCGGTTCATCGCTGCGTTTGAGCTCCTGCTTGAGCTGACGCCACTCCTGCAACAGGCCGCCGCCGAATTCGCGCAGCTTCTCGCCGGCGGGGGTGAGCCGTACCGAGCGGTTGTCCCGCTCGAACAGGATGCAGCCGGTCTCCTGTTCCAGTCGCTGGATGGCGCGGCTCAGGGTGGAGGGGCTGACCGCCATGGCATCGGCACTCTTGCCGAAATGAAGGGAGTCGGCGAGGTGGAGAAACAGCTCGAGATTGCGAAGGTCCATCTTTCAGCTCCTGGCGCGGCTTGTGTGCCCGATACCCAGCGGTTGGTGGCTTGTTTCTGCCATCTCGCGGTACATTCAGCAGGCAATTATGAAGGGTGAGTCTTTCAGTTATTGCAACGTACTGTTTCGAATATATCAGTTCAGGCAATAAGTGTCCCGCGCTATAGTGGTTCAGACAACGCCGCTATCCGGCATGGAATCAATCGAACGGAGCAATCACCATGGCTAACTATTTCAACACCTTGAACCTGCGTCAGCAGTTGGCCCAGCTGGGCAAGTGTCGTTTCATGCAGCGCGAAGAATTCGCGGACGGCTGCAACGTGCTGAAGGGCAAGAAGGTGGTGATTGTGGGCTGTGGTGCCCAGGGTCTGAACCAGGGTCTGAACATGCGTGACTCCGGGCTGGATATCTCCTACGCCCTGCGCAAGGCCGCCATCACCGAGAAGCGTGCCTCCTGGCAGAAAGCTACCGATAACGGCTTCGCGGTCGGCACCTATGAAGAGTTGATCCCGACCGCAGATCTGGTGCTGAACCTGACTCCGGACAAGCAGCACTCCGACGTGGTGAAAACCGTGATGCCGCTGATGAAGCAGGGCGCTGCGCTGGGTTACTCCCACGGCTTCAACGTGGTGGAAGAGGGTCAGCAGATCCGCTCCGACATCACGGTCGTGATGGTGGCGCCCAAGTGCCCGGGTACCGAAGTGCGTGAAGAGTACAAGCGCGGTTTCGGCGTACCGACCCTGATCGCCGTTCACCCGGAAAATGACCCGAAAGGCGAAGGCATGGCCATCGCCAAGGCGTGGGCCTCTGCCACCGGCGGTGACCGTGCCGGGGTGCTGGAGTCCTCCTTCGTGGCGGAAGTGAAATCTGACCTGATGGGCGAGCAGACCATCCTCTGCGGCATGCTGCAGGCCGGTTCCCTGCTCTGCTACGACAAGCTGGTTGCCGAAGGCACCGACCCGGCCTACGCCGGCAAGCTGATCCAGTTCGGTTGGGAGACCATCACCGAAGCTCTGAAGCAGGGTGGTATCAGTCTGATGATGGACCGCCTCTCCAACCCGGCCAAGCTGCGCGCCTTCGAGCTTTCCGAGCAGCTCAAGACCCTGATGCGCCCGCTGTTCGAGAAGCATATGGACGACATCATCGCCGGTGAGTTCTCCCGCGGCATGATGGCCGACTGGGCCGAAGACGATGCCAAGCTGTTCGGCTGGCGCGAAGAGACCGGCAAATCTGCCTTCGAAAATGCGCCGGCGTTCGCAGGCAAGATTGCCGAGCAGGAGTACTTCGACAATGGCGTGGTGATGGTGGCCATGGTCAAGGCGGGTGTCGAGCTGGCGTTCGAGACCATGGTGGCCTCCGGTATCTACGAGGAGTCTGCCTACTACGAATCCCTGCACGAGCTGCCGCTGATCGCCAACACCGTTGCTCGCAAGCGTCTGTACGAGATGAACGTAGTTATTTCCGACACCGCCGAGTACGGTAACTACCTGTTCGCCAATGCTGCTGTGCCCTTGCTGCGCGAGCACTTCATGCCGACCCTGAAAGCGGGCGATCTGGGTGCCAGCAAGGCGGAAGGGCAGAGCGTGGATAACCTGGCGCTGCTGGCGGCCAACGAAGCGACTCGCAACCACCCGATCGAGAAAATCGGTCAGGTACTGCGTGGTTATATGAAGGACATGAAGCGCATCGCCGTTGGTGGTTAAGCCAGCATCGGGCTGGATGATGAAGGGGCGGAGATGACGATCCCCGTCGCCGGTCGGGCTGGACACCCGACCGGCCAGCCAGAAAAATCAGCCTGACAGTCATAAAAGATGGTCATAAAAAAGCCCCGCTCATCGAGCGGGGCTTTTGCATTCAGGAAGGCCGGATAAATCAGGCTTTCCACGCTTTCCAGGTGTTGATCAGACCGTTGGTGGAGCAGTCGTGGCTGGTGACAGCCTCGTTGTTGCCCAGCTCCGGCAGGATCTTGTTGGCCAGCTGTTTGCCCAGCTCCACACCCCACTGGTCGAAGGAGAAGATGTTCCAGATTGCGCCCTGTACGAAGATCTTGTGCTCGTACATGGCGATCAGGGCACCCAGGGTTTTCGGGGTCAGGCTCTTGAACAGGATGGAGTTGGTCGGGCGGTTGCCTTCGAACACCTTGAACGGCACCAGATCCTTGACCTGCTCCAGCGTTTTGCCAGCAGCCAGGAACTCGGCTTCGACCTCTTCCTTGCTCTTGCCGAAGGCCAGCGCCTCGGTCTGGGCGAAGAAGTTGGCCAGCAGTTTCGGGTGGTGGTCACCGATCGGGTTGTGGCTGATGGCCGGCGCCAGGAAGTCACAGGGGATCAGCTTGGTGCCCTGGTGGATCAGCTGGTAGAAGGCGTGCTGGCCGTTGGTGCCCGGCTCACCCCAGATGATGGGGCCAGTCTGGTAGTCAACCGGCTTGCCGTTGCGATCCACGTATTTGCCGTTGGATTCCATGTTGCCCTGCTGGAAGTAGGCAGGGAAGCGGTGCATGTACTGGTCGTACGGCAGAATGGCTTCGGACTCGGCACCGTAGAAGTTGTTGTACCACAGGCCGATCAGCGCCAGCAGCACCGGCACGTTCTGCTCATAGGAGGCAGTGGCGAAGTGCATGTCCATCTCGAAGGCGCCTTGCAGCAGGGCTTCGAAGTTCTCGAAACCGACAGACAGGGCGATGGGCATGCCGATGGCAGACCATGAGGAGTAGCGGCCGCCAACCCAGTCCCAGAACTCGAACATGTTGTTGGTGTCGATGCCGAACTCGGCCACGGCCTTGCCGTTGGTGGAGAGGGCGGCGAAGTGCTTGGCAACGTGAGCCTTGTCACCGGCGATGTTGATGAACCAGTCGCGAGCGGTCAGGGCGTTGGTCATGGTCTCCTGAGTGGTGAAGGTCTTGGAGGCCACCAGGAACAGGGTGGTTTCCGGATCGATCTTCTTCAGGGTCTCGGCGATATGGGTGCCATCGACGTTGGAGACGAAGTGCATCTGCAGGTGGTTTTTGTAGGGACGCAGTGCCTCGGTGATCATCACCGGGCCCAGATCGGAGCCACCGATACCGATGTTGACCACGTGCTGGATCGCTTTGCCGGTGTAGCCTTTCCACTCGCCGGAGATGATCTTCTCGCAGAAGCCTTTCATCTTGGCCAGTACGGCGTTCACTTCCGGCATCACATCCTTGCCGTCGCACTCGATGGGGCGGTCGGAGCGGTTGCGCAGGGCCACGTGCAGTACGGAGCGCCCTTCGGTCATGTTGATCTTGTCGCCATTGAACATGGCATCGATCGCGCTGCGAAGATCGGTCTCTTTGGCCAGATCAACCAGCAACTTGAGGGTTTCTTCGGTGATCAGGTTCTTCGAGTAATCAACCAGGATGTCGCCGCCGAAGGTGAGGGAAAACTTGTCAAAGCGCTTCGGGTCCTGCGCGAACAGATCCTTGAGTCGGGTCTCTTTGTTTGCTGCAAAGTGGGCTTCCAGTGCCTGCCAGGCCTGGGTTTGGGTTGGATTGATATTTTTCATAGGATTCCTGAAATGCCAAGTTGTGTTTGAACCTTGCAGGCAAGGTCCCGCCAAACCTTATTATCCGAGCATTATAGCGAGCCGGCCGGGCGGCCCGTGTAACAGAGTTTTACCGATTGTCTTTTACCGCAATGGGGCAACCGTCGGGAGTATACAACCAGAACATCGGGATTATGAGTCACGAAAGCAAGGGGGATCTTGCGCTCGCTCATGATTGGGGCTGGCCCGCGGCTCTGAAATTGTTTTCATTCCGCCGGCCTGATTATGCAGCGGATGGCGCGCCAGAAATGACAATGCCAGCCCGAAGGCTGGCATTGTGGGTTGCTGTTTTACCGCGATCATGCCTGCGGTTTTTGCATGTGCATCACCATCTGCGGGAAGGGAATTTCGATCCCTTCGGCATCAAAGGTCAGTTTTACCTTCTCGTGGAAGTCGAACCAGACTCCCCAGTAGTCGCCGGTCTTGACCCACGGGCGCACCACGATATTGACCGAGGAGTCGGCCAGCGCGGCGACGGCGATGGTAGCGGCCGGATCTTTCAGGATGCGCGGCTCTTCGTTCACCAGACGCTCGAGGATCTGCTTGGCCTTGCGCAGGTCGGAGCCGTAGCCGATACCAAAGGTCATATCGACGCGGCGGGTATCCATGCGCGAGTAGTTGACGATGGTGCCGTTGAGGATGGCGGAGTTCGGTACTACCACCATCTTGTTGTCACCGGAGGTGAGGGTGGTGGTGAACAGCTGAACGGATTGCACCACACCAGACGTGCCTGCCACTTCGATAAACTCGCCCGCCTTGATGGGGCGGAAGATGATCAGCAGAAAGCCAGCGGCGAAGTTGGAGAGCGAGCCTTGCAGCGCCAGACCGATGGCCAGACCGGCGGCACCGATAATGGCGACGAAGGAGGCGGTCTGCACCCCGACCCGGCCCAGCGCGGCGATCACCACGAACACCAGAATGGCGTATTTGAGGATGCTGCCGACGAAGTGGGTGACGGTGGTGTCGAGCTTGCGCGCCTGCATCACTTTTACCACGCCACCGCTGAGCAGATTGGCTGCGATATAGCCGACCAGCAGGGTGAGCAGGGCGGCCGCGATGTTGACGGCATACTCGATCAGCAGGCCCTGGTTATTGACCAGCCAGGTCTGCGCTTCGGTAATGATTTCGGGTTCCATAGAATGTCCTTTCGGGTGCTAAAGGTTTATGGCGCATGAATCTAACATCGCAGCGCGACAGTCCGGGTCGCATCTGGTGCTTATTTTACTGCCATAAAAAGCTGCCACAAAAAAGAAGGGAGGCCAAGGCCTCCCTTCTTCATGCTCGGTGAAAAGCGCTGTCGCTCAGCTCTGCAGGAGCTGGCTGCGGATAAACTGCCACTGATCCTCGAAGCCGGCGGTGGGCTTGAGCTTGAACTCGGAACGGACAAACTGGCTGATGCGGCCCTCGGTATAGGCCAGCAGCAGATTGGCCAGCATGGTTTCGTCGAGCTGGAAGCCCTGCCCCTCGCGCAGCCGCTTCTCGCGCAGTACCTGCTTGATCTGGGTCTCCAGCTTGTCAAACAGGATGCTGATGCGATCCCGCAACCGGTCGTGCTCGCCCAACAGGGCATCGCCATTGAGGATGCGGGTGATGCCGGGATTGCGCTCGGCGAACACCAGCAGCAGCTGCAGGATGTGGTGGCAGCGCGCCATGGTGTCTTTCTCTTCCGCCATGATCAGATTGACCCGTGACAGCAGGGAATCCTCGATAAAGTCGATCAGCCCCTCGAACATCCGCGCCTTGCTTGGAAAGTGTCGATAGAGGGCTGCTTCAGAGACGCCGACCTCGGCCGCCAGACGGGCCGTGGTGATGCGCTGGCCGGGACTGGTTTCCAGCATATGGGCGAGCGCCTGCAGGATCTGATCGCGCCGACTCTGTTTCTGATTACTGCTTGCCATGGATTCCCCTAAAAAAACAATGGCTTGATTCTGTTATTAGGCACCGCCCATCAGGCTGGTGTGGTCTGTTATTGGCGACCAGAAGAACCAAAACCGCCTTCACCCCGTTCGCTCTGGTTGAACTCATCGACCAATTGGAAGCTGGCCTGAACTACCGGCATGATCACCAGCTGGGCGATGCGCTCGCCAGGTTGCATGGTGAACTCATCCTTGCCGCGGTTCCAGACCGAGACCATCAGCTGACCCTGATAGTCGGAATCGATGAGACCGACCAGGTTGCCCAGCACGATGCCGTGCTTATGGCCGAGACCGGAGCGGGGCAGAATGGTGGCACACAGACCCGGATCCTGGATGTGGATAGCCAGACCGGTCGGCACCAGAGTGGTATCGCCCGGAGCCAGAGTCAGCGGCGCATCCAGCAGGGCGCGCAGATCCATGCCGGCAGAGCCGGGAGTGGCGTAGGCGGGCAGCGGGTACTCGGTACCGATACGGGCATCCAGAATCTTCAGTTCAATTTGTGTAGTCATGAATCGCTTTTTCAGTTGGATCTTGTATTGGCGCCCCTCTTGGCAGGCGGGGCGCCGTGAGTCTTGTTCTTTCGGGACGCTCAGTGCCGGTAGTGGCGTGCAATCAGGGCGATCAGGTGACGGGCCAGCGTCAGCTTGTCGGCCAGCGGCAGCGGGGCCTGGCCCCCTTGCCAGAACACGGTCAGGGCGTTGTCATCGGCGTTGAAGCCTTGCCCCTCACGGGACACATCGTTGGCGGCGATCATGTCCAGCCGCTTACGCTGCAACTTGTCGAGGGCGTATTGTTCCACATCCACGGTTTCGGCGGCAAATCCGACGGTGAAGGGTTTGTCTGAAAGGGCACCAACGGCCGCGATGATGTCGGGGTTTTTCACCAGCTTCACCACCATCTGGTCGTTGTCGCCGGTTTTCTTGATCTTCTGGCTGGCCACCTGCTCAGGACGATAGTCGGCTACCGCCGCGCAGCCGATGAAGAGGTCGCACTCGCCGACCCGGCTCATCACCGCCTGATGCATCTGCTCGGCGCTCTCGACATCGACGCGGGTAACACCTGCTGGCGTAGCCAGCGTCACCGGGCCGCTCACCAGCGTCACCTCTGCGCCTGCTTCACGGGCGGCGCGAGCGATGGCGTAGCCCATCTTGCCGGAGCTGTGGTTGCTGATGTAGCGCACCGGATCCAGCGCCTCGCGGGTTGGCCCTGCGGTCAGCAGCAGTTTGACGCCTGCCAGCAAGGGCTCGGCGGCCAGTTGCTGACAGCAGCGATCCACCAGTTCGAGGGGGTCCAGCATCCGCCCCGGGCCCACATCGCCACAGGCCTGGCTGCCGGCATCCGGCCCCCACAGCAGAATGCCGCGGCTGGCCAGGGTCTTGAGGTTGGCCTGGGTCGCTGCGTTGAGATACATCTGCTGGTTCATGGCGGGCGCCAGCGCGATGGGCGCCGGCGTGGCCAGACAGAGGGTGGTCAGCAGTTCGTCGGCCATGCCTGCAGCCATCCGCGCCATCAGGTTGGCGCTGGCGGGGGCGATCAGTACCAGATCGGCCCACTTGGCCAGCTCGATATGGCCCATGCCCGCTTCGGCAGAGGGGTCCAGCAGGCTGTAGGCCACCGGATGACCGGAGACCGCCTGCAGGGTCAGCGGGGTGATGAACTCCTTGGCGGAGCGGGTCATCACCACCCGCACCTCGGCACCCTGATCTTTCAGACGGCGTACCAGCTCGGCACTCTTGTAGGCGGCGATCCCGCCGCTGACACCCAACAGGATGCGTTTATCGGCCAATCTCATCTGCTGTTTCTCTATCCGGCTCACTTTGACTGGTCGGCTAAGATACCACAGGCAGGGGATGACGACAGGGGTTGGCATCAAGGGGTTGTGGCGGGGAACACGCAAATATTTGCTATGTTTTTCCTCAACAGGGAGAGAGGAGAGACAAATGAGCATCAAGGAGTGGCCGGAAGATGAACGCCCCAGAGAGAAGCTGCTGCGACAGGGGCCGACGGTGCTCAGCGATGCCGAGCTGCTCGCCATCTTCCTGCGCACCGGCGTCAATGGCCTGAGTGCGGTCGATCTCTCCCGTAACCTGTTGAATCAGTTCGGATCGCTGCGCAATCTGCTAGGCGCGGATCAGCGCGCTTTCTGCGAGGCACACGGTCTTGGCCCAGCCAAATATGCCCAGTTGCAGGCGGTGCTGGAGATGGCCAAACGCCATCTGGCGCAGCAGCTGCAGCGGGGCGATGCCCTCACCTCACCCCAGCTGACCCGCGACTATCTGCAGGCCCAGCTGCGGGATCGGCCGCGCGAAGTGTTTGCCCTGCTGCTGCTCGACAATCAGCACAGAGTCATTCAATTTGTTGAGCTTTTTTACGGCACAATCGATTCGGCGAGCGTCTGGCCAAGAGAAATCGTGCAGATCGCGCTCAAACATAATGCAGCCGCGGTGATTCTGGCGCATAATCACCCGTCCGGCGTCGCCGAGCCCAGTAGGGCCGACCGCCAGATCACGGATCGGATCACGGCCGCTTTGGCCCTGATCGATATCAGAGTGCTGGATCACTTGGTGATCGGTGACGGCATCACGGTTTCTTTTGCCGAGCGCGGTTGGCTATAACTGTGCTCTGGCACCGTATTAGTTGATCTTTGATCACGGATGCTGTATAAAATGCCGCCTTCTGTTTGCCCCGCAATCGAAGGCCAGCGGGGCAGATATTTGCTCGAGCAATGAAGTAAGATTTGGAGAGACTGACATGTCTAGAGTATGCCAAGTAACCGGCAAGCGCCCGGCAGTTGGTAACAACCGTTCGCACGCTAACAACGCTACCAAGCGTCGTTTCCTGCCGAACCTGCACACTCACCGTTTCTGGGTTGAGAGTGAAAAACGCTTCGTAAGCCTGCGCGTATCCGCAAAAGGCATGCGTATCATCGACAAGCGTGGCGTTGAAGTGGTTCTGGCTGAACTGCGCGCCAGCGGTGTTAAGGTATAAGGAATTAGATCATGGCTAAAGGTATTCGCGAGAAAATTCGCCTGAACTCCAGCGCCGGTACTGGTCACTTCTATACCACTACCAAAAACAAGCGCACCATGCCCGAAAAAATGGAGATCAAAAAGTTTGATCCCGTTGTTCGTCAGCATGTGATCTACAAGGAAGGCAAAATCAAGTAATTACTTGATGCTGCATTCCCAAAAACCCGGCTTCGTGCCGGGTTTTTTTATGCGTCGAATTCAGTACACTGCCGGTTCAAAGGGAGACTTGCCATGTTCAAATTGAGCCGCAAAGGCTGGAATAACGTGATCATCGTGGTGGTGCTGATCGTGATCACCCTGTTGCATCGTATGGAGTTGGCCCAGCAGGAGAATAGCGCCAAGCGGGCTCGCCCCTTGCTGCCTGATGCGGCTGTGGTGCTCACCTGGCAGGGGCCGAGCTGGCAGATTGAGCGGATCGGTCAGGGCTGGCGCAGCGGGCCGGATCTGGGGCTCGACAGCGCGCAGCTGGATGCCCGTCTGGCACGTTGGCAGGGCTGGTTGTTACCCCCCGGTGAAGCGGTACGCGGTGCGCCGGTGACCATCAAGGTGTGGATTGCCGGCCAGAACGATCCGGTCGAGATCGGCCTCTATCAGAATAGCGGTCAGTATGGTGCCCAGCTGCCCTCCGGTCTCTGGCTCGCCCTCACAGCCGAGCAGTATCGCGATCTGCTGCGCCCTGCCCCCTGAGTTCCTTTTCCTTGTGAGGTACCCATGCCTGAATTGCCAGAAGTTGAAGTCAGCCGTCAGGGGATCTCCCCCTGGCTCACCGGTATCAAGGTGACGCGCGTGGTGGTGCGGGATGGCCGCCTGCGCTGGCCGATCCCCGGTGAGATTCAGGAGCTGGTGGACCTCACCATCCATCGGGTGCGCCGCCGTGCCAAATACCTGCTGCTGGAGACCGATTTCGGCACCGCCATCCTCCATCTGGGGATGTCCGGCAGCCTGCGGGTACTGGATATCGGCACCCCGGCCGAGAAGCACGACCATGTGGATATCGAGCTGGAGAATGGCAAGCTGCTGCGGCTAAACGATCCGCGCCGCTTCGGCGCCCTGCTCTGGACCAGGGAACCGGCCGAAGCCCACGCGCTGCTCGCCAAGCTGGGGCCCGAGCCGCTCACCGATGCCTTCAGTGCTGATTACCTGCAGGGGCGTGCCAAGGGGCGCAGCACTGCCATCAAGCAGTTCCTGATGGACAATCAGGTGGTGGTCGGGGTAGGCAACATCTACGCCAACGAGGCGCTCTATGCCGCCGGCATTCACCCCAAACGGGCGGCGGGCAATATCAGCGCCGAGCGGCTGGGAACCCTGGTGGCCGAGATCAAGCGGGTGTTGGCCGAAGCCATCCGGCAGGGCGGCACCACCCTCAAGGATTTCACCAGTGCCGATGGCAAGCCAGGCTATTTCGTGCAGCAGTTGCAGGTCTACGGCCGTGGCGGTCAGCCCTGTTTCCACTGTCACACCCTGCTGACCGAGACAAGAATGGGGCAGCGTACCACGGTTTTTTGCAGTCATTGCCAGCGCTGAGCGTACTTTTTTCCCCGATCCGGGGGAAGTTGTAACAGCATATTTCCAGGCTGTTGAATATTTGCGCAGTCATTACTAGTATCAGCGGCCGTTCAGGCGGTTTGAGAACTAGAAATGACTTTAAAATCAATAGACTGGGAATATTTATCCCGGCAGGAGCGCTATTGCGCAAAATCCATGGCCCGCTTCCTCTACCCCGAGGGATGTGACCGGAAAACCTTCAATCGCGGCAAGTTCGTGCTGCGCAGCCTGCTCTATCGCAAGTCGCTGAGCCGGGTCTTCAGCCTGTTTCAGTGCGACTCGCTCAAGGCACTGCCAGCGGTCTATCCCGAGCTGCTCGACAAGCCTATGCGACCCTATCGCTTCGCCTGTGCCAGCGCCCGTGAGCGGGCCGAGATGCTGGAAAATCACTACCGGTTGCTGCTGGAGTGCTACCCGCAGCTGATCGACCCCCTCTATCTGGGCGAGGGGATCGCGCTGGGGCACTATCCCCAGAGTGGCTGCCGCATTCTGCTGCGCCACGATGGCACCTTCCGCCGCGAGGCCGAGCTGGCGCTCTCCATCGTCAACGGCGAGGGGCAGCGCCTCTACAGCTGCGCCTTTTCGCTGGCGGGTAGCGTGGATCGTTTGATTCTGATGATCGGCTCCATGCAGGGGCCGGAGCCTGCGGTCGACAATGCTCAGGATCGGGTGCGCGAGCTGACCAAAGAGGGACACGGCCTGCGGCCCAAATCCCTGCTGGTGCAGCTGGTGCTGCAACTGGCGCAGAGCATGGGGGCGGCGGAGGTGCTGGCGGTGCGCAAGCGTGCCCACGTGTTTCAGGCTAGGCGCTACAGCAGCAAGCAAAAAGCCAACCTGCAGGCCGATTATGACGAGCTGTGGCAGGAATTCGGCGCCCGGGATGTGGATGCCAACTTCGTCGCCCTGCAAGCCCAGCCGCGCAAGCCGCTGGAGGAGATCGCCTCCAAGAAGCGGGCCATGTACCGGCGCCGCTACGAGTGGCTCGATCTGCTGGTGCAGGAGATGAATGAGCGGTTTGCCCGTCAGTAACCGGCAAGCATGCTGACCTCTCTATAACGAGAAAGATACAACAAGGGCTACCCGTGGGTAGCCCTTGTTCGTTGTTGCCGTCGGGAATGGCCAGTGTGGAAGGGAATCACCCTTTCTGTTTGGCGGCGATGGCTTGGGCCACCACGGGGTCGACAAACTGGCGGATGTCGCCACCGTGCAGCGCCACCTCTTTCACCAGGGTGGAGGAGATAAAGGAGTTCTCCTCGGCCGGGGTGAGGAAGACGCTTTCCAGCTCAGGCATCAGGCGGCGGTTCATATTGGCCAGCTGAAACTCGTACTCGAAGTCGGAGACGGCGCGCAGGCCGCGGATCAGCACGTTGGCCTGATGCTCTTTGGCGAAATCGACCAGCAGGCCGGAGAAGCCCACCACCTTGACGTTGGGAAGCTGGCTGGTCACTTGCTGGACAAGCTGGACACGTTCTGCCAGATCGAACAGCGGGCGCTTGCTCGGGCTGTTGGCGACCCCGACCACCACCTCGTCAAACAGCTTGGCGGCGCGGCCGATGAGATCGGCGTGGCCATTGGTAACGGGATCAAAAGTCCCGGGATAAATTACCCTGGTAGTCATCTTTGCGGTCCTGCAACCTGGAAATTTGGTCGCATTATAAGGTCGTCGCTTGAGAATAGCAGTGCATCAGGCAAGAATACGCCATCGCGCATCAAGCCTCCTTGCATTGGTGACAGGGAGCAAAGGGATTTTTTATGAAACGTATTCTGGTCGTTCGCAATGACAAGATTGGTGACTTCATGCTGGCGTGGCCTAGCTTCGCCATGCTCAAAGGCTCCATGGAGTGTCATGTGACTGCCCTGGTTCCGGCCTACACGGCGCCGCTGGCCCGGCTCTGCCCCTGGATTGACGAGGTGATCATCGATCCGGGCGTGCGGGCCGACAAGGAGCAACAGCGAGCGCTGCTGGCGCGGATCAAGGCGGCGGCGTTCGACGCGTCCATCTGCCTCTTCTCCAACTCCCGCAACGCCATGCTGGTGTGGAAGGCACACATCCCTTATCGGCTGGCCCCGGCGACCAAGCTGGCGCAGGTGCTCTACAACCAGCGACTGGTGCAGCGTCGCTCCCGCTCCCAGAAGCCGGAGTCCGAGTACAACCTGGAGCTGATCCGCCGCTTCCTGGCCGATCAGCAGGTGGCCGTGGTGGAGCCCAAGACCCCCTTCCTGCAGTTCGATGACGAGACCTTGCTACAGGTGCGCGAGCAGTTGGCACTCAAGCTCAAGCTCGATGCCAGCCGCCCCTGGCTGATGGTTCACGCCGGCAGCGGCGGTTCGGCCAACAACCTCTCCATCGAGCAGTATGCTCGCATCATCATCAAGCTCAATCAGGCCTGCCCCGAGCTGCAGTGCGTGCTGACCGCAGGCCCGGGCGAGGAGAAGATGGCCGAACAGCTGGCGGCCGAGTTGCTGGCCCACGGTGGCAACGGCTGGATCTACCGCTCCAGCGATGGTCTGCCGATGTTCTGTCAGGTGCTGGCCAACGCAGCCCTGTTTATCGCTGGCAGTACCGGCCCGCTCCATATCGCCGGTGCGCTCGATGTGCCGACTATCGGTTTCTTCCCGATGCGGCGCTCCGCGACTCCGCTGCGCTGGAAGCCCCTCAACAGCGAAGGGCGTCACCTTGCCTTCAGCCCGCCGGAGGATAGCGACCATCCTGAGGATATGAGCCAGCTCGATCCCAAGACCATGGTGCCGGTGATGGCCCGCTGGGCGGCGCCTTTCTGGCGCAAGTAACGTATGCAGCAATGCAAACAGGGCCCCGCGGGGCCCTGTTTCGTATGACGGTTATTCCGGCTGCTGCGGTTGCTGGCGCACCCAGAGGTCGGCGTATTTTACGAAGGTGGAGTGGGCGGAGAGGATCGCCAGCAGCAACCCTTGCTTGCCATCGAGGAAGCCCGCTTTGAGCAGGTACATCTTGAGGAAGCAGCCGACCGCGTGCATCAGCCCCTGACTGAGGGAGCCCTTCTTGCCGCGAGCGGTGCGCTGATCGGCCCAGGCGCGGGCATAACCGGCGGATTTCACCAGATAGTGCTCCAGATCCCGATAGGTGAAGTGGAGCAGGTCACCATGAATGTTGACGATCTTCATGTTGGCCCGTACTTCCACCTTTTCGTGCACCAGCGCCTCGTTGTAGCTGGTGAGTGCCTTGGGATAGAGGCGCAGCACCCGATCCGGATACCAGCCACTGTGGCGGATAAAGCGGCCAAACACCCAGGAGAGGCGCGGGATCGAGTAGATGGTATCGCTGGCCGGATTGGTCATCACGTTGGCTATGGCGGTTTTCAGCTCGGGGGTGAGCCGCTCGTCGGCATCCAGCCACAGCACCCAGTCGGATTGCACGTGGGACTGGGCCAGTCGGCGCTGTTTGCCAAAGCCGGGCCACTTGGCGTTGACGAAGAAGCGGGCCCCAAATTCGGCGGCAATGGCCGGGGTCTCGTCCTGGCTGCCGGAGTCCAGAATGACGATCTCGTCCACCAGTCCGTCGAGGGAGGCGAGGCACTTGCGCAGGTTGTCGGCTTCATTCTTGACGATCAGAACGGCAGCCAGAGTCGGTTTTTTCACGAATGTGGGCTCACGGTTATTGCCCGGCTGGCGGGTCGAATGCGTATTGATGGGCCATTCTAACGGAAAAACGGGTCAAAGAGAGAGCCGCCATTGCCCGTTTCTATCAGCTGTTTGCCTGTCTCGTCTCGTCCGGTTGGAAGCGGGGCACCGCTGGAAAAATGGGGTGACGGCAGCGTCTGCCAAGGATCTTCTGTTATTTATCCAGTCATTCTTGGGGCATAATCTCGCCCAGTGATGATTAACAGCCGGGCTAGTCCCGAGAGAAGACGCGTGATGAAAATATTGGTGATCGGCCCCTCCTGGGTCGGCGATATGGTGATGTCCCAGAGTCTCTACAAGGCGATCAAGGCCAACCATCCGGAGTGCGAACTGCACGTGATGGCCCCCGCCTGGTGCTGCGCCCTGCTGGAGCGGATGCCGGAGGTGGACAAGGCGATCACCATGCCCCTTGGCCACGGTGACTTCAAACTGGTGGCGCGCCGCCGCCTCGGCAAGCAGCTGGCGGCGGAGAAGTACGATCAGGCCATCGTCCAACCCAACTCCATGAAGTCGGCGCTGATCCCCTGGTTTGCTCGCATTCCGGTCCGTACCGGCTGGAAGGGCGAGAGCCGCTACGGTCTGCTCAACGACCTGCGCAGCAACAAGTCCGCCTTCCCGCTGATGGTGGAGGGCTATCTGGCGCTCGCCTATCCCAAGGAGCAGATGAAGAGCCGGGCCGATATTTCGACCATTCCGCATCCGGCGCTCCACGTCGATCTGATCAACCAGAGCAAGGCGCTGGAGCGGCTGGGGCTGGATCGCGCCCGCCCGGTGCTGGTGCTCTGCCCCGGTGCCGAGTTTGGTCCGGCCAAGCGCTGGCCTGAAGGGCACTACGCCGTGGTGGCCCAGCAGCATCTGGACGAGGGGTGGCAGGTGTGGATCTTCGGTTCCAACAAGGATGTGCCGGTGGCCAATACCATCCGGGATCGGGTCAATCTGCTGACTCGCCCCAACTGCCACGTGCTGGCGGGCAAGACCAGCCTGCACGAGGCGATCGATCTGATGGCGCTGGCCAGCCGGGTCATCTCCAACGACTCCGGCCTGATGCACATCGCCGCCGCCCTCAACCGGCCGCTGGTGGGCGTCTATGGCTCCACCTCGCCGCTCTACACCCCGCCGCTGGCGGATCGGGTCGAGATCGTTCATACCGACATCGAGTGCCGCCCCTGCTTCAAGCGCACCTGCAAGTTCGGTCATCTCAAGTGCCTGATCGATCTGGCGCCGGAGCAGGTGGTCGATGCCTGCAAGAAGCTGGAGCAGAGTCAGTAAGATGCCCTATCGTCTGCTCTACAACCTGCTGATCCACCTGGGATTGCCGCTGGCGCTGCTGGCCCTCTACAAGCCAAAGAAGGGCAAGCCCGGCTTTGGCGAGCGCTGGGCCGAGCATCTCGGCCGACTGCCCGCCACCGGACAGGAGGCACCGCTCTGGATCCATGCGGTGAGCGTGGGGGAGACGCTGGCCATCACGCCGCTCATTCGCGCCCTCAAGGCGGAGCGGCCCGATCTGCCGATCCTGCTCACCACCACCACCCGCACCGGCGCCGATCAGGCGGCCAAGCTGGGGGATCTGGTGATCCATCGCTACGCGCCGCTCGACTACCCCTGGGCCATTGCCGCCTTTCTCGACATCTTCAAGCCGCGCGCGCTCTGGGTGATGGAGACCGAGCTGTGGCCAAACTGGCTGGCCGCCTGTGAGGCGCGCCATCTGCCGGTGACCATCATCAACGCCCGTCTTTCCGAGCGATCCTGCCAGCGTTATGCCCGCTTCCACGGTGCCTTCGACGCCCTGAGCCGGCCACTGACCCATCTGCTCTGCCAGCATCAGGATGACGCCGACCGCTTCGCCCACCTCGGCATCGATCGTTCGCGGCTGGCGGTGACCGGCTCCATCAAGTTCGATATCCAGTTTGGTGACGAGGTGCAGGCAAAAGGGCGTGCCCTGCGCCAGCAACTGGGGGCGGATCGGCCGGTCTGGATCGCCGCCAGCACCCATCTGGGTGAGGATGAGCAAGTGCTGGCCGCCTTCGATCTGCTGCTCAAACGCCATCCCGACGCGCTGCTCATTCTGGTACCGCGCCACCCCGAGCGGTTCGACCGGGTGGCCGAGCTGTGTGCCCCTTACGGCTGTGTGCGGCGCACTGATGGTACTGTGGTGCGTGCGGAGGATAAGATCTATCTCGGCGATACCATGGGCGAGCTGCCGCTGATGCTGGCGGCGGCCGATGTGGCCTTTGTTGGCGGTAGTCTGGTGAAGATCGGCGGTCACAACCTGCTGGAGCCGGCAGCCCTCGGCAAGCCCTGCCTGACGGGTCCCGCTTACTTCAACTTCAGCGATATCACTCGCCAGCTGGTGGCTCAGGGGGGCGCCGCCATCGTGGCCGATGCCGCCGAGCTGGGCGAGCAGGTGAGCCAGCTGTTTGCCGACGAGAGCACCCGCCGCGAGATGGGCGAGCAGGCCCGCGCCGTGGTGCTGCGCAATCAGGGAGCGCTGGCGCGTACTCTCTCGCACTGCCTCACTGTGCTGGAGAACGACTGAGTATCAGCCTTTCATACAGCCCGGCCATAAAAAAACGGAGCGCGATGCGCTCCGTTTTGTTTTTGGCGGTGGCTGGGATTAGCGAACGATCAGCCCCAGCAGGATGCCGACCACACCGAAGTCGGAGTCGCTGAAGGTGGTGTTGGCGAAGCCGAGGTCGCCCAGCACCGGCAGCAGGAACACCGGCAGAATGGTGAGCAGCAGCAGGCCGTTGGCGAAGGCACCCAGAATGGCGCCACGACGACCACCGGTGGCGTTGCCGAAGACCCCGGCAGCGGCGCCGACGAAGAAGTGCGGTACCACGCCCGGGATGATGACGGTCAGGCCCATGGCGTAGAGCAGCGCCATCCCCACCAGACCGGCGGCAAAGCTCGACAGGAAGCCGATCAGCACGGCGTTGGGGGCATAGGGGAAGACGATGGGGCAGTCGAGTGCCGGCTTGGCGTTCGGTACCAGCTTGTCGGAGATCCCCTTGAAGGCCGGTACGATCTCGGCGATGACCATCCGCACACCCTGCAGGATGACGTAGACACCGGCGGCGAAGGTGATGGACTGCATCAGGGAGAACATGAACCAGTGCTTGCCCTTGGCGACACTGGAGACAAACTCGGGGCCGGCGAAGGCGGAGGTCACCAGGAAGATGATGCCCATGGTGAAGGAGATGGCCACCGGAGTATCGCGCAGGAACAGCAGGCTCTTGGGTACCTGCACATCTTCGCAGCTGTGGGCCTTGTTGCCGAACTTGGCGCCGATCAGGGCGGAGAGCACGTAGGAACAGGTGGAGAAGTGGCCCAGCGCTACGTCGTCGGAGCCGGTGATCTGCTTCATGAAGGGGTGGGCGATGGCCGGGAAGAAGACCATGGCGACACCGACCACCAGACTGCCCACCGCGATCAGCGGCACACCGCTCATGCCGCCGGCAGAGAGGATTACCGCCACCATCATCGACATGAACAGGGTGTGGTGACCGGTCAGGAAGATAAATTTCCACGGAGTCAGACGGGCGATCAGGATATTCACCAGCATGGCGAAGAACATGATCATCGCCATCTCCTTGCCAAACGAGGTCTGGGCGATGGAGACGATGGCTTCGTTGTTGGGGACGACCCCCTTGATGCCGAAGGCGTGCTGGAAGATGACGGCAAAGTCACCCAGCGAGTTGATCACCAGGGTGGCACCGGCTCCCAGAATGACGAAACCCATGATGGTCTTGACCGTGCCCTTGATGCACTCGGTCACCGGTTTCTTCTGGGCAATCAGGCCGATAAGCGCGATCAGGCCGACCAGTACGGCGGGCTCGGACAGCACGTCAAACATCAGAAAGTTGAAAAATTCCATGGTCAGCTCCTGGCAATGGAAGATGCGGCCCGCAGGCCGCATGGAGGATCCTTAGAGGGCGCCCAGTTCGCGCAGTGCGGTGGCGAGCTTCTCTTTCATCGCGGCCTTGTCGACCATGTTGTCGAGGGCCACCAGACGGCCGTTGACGCCCATGCTCTGTAACTGCTCGGCGATGTCGCGGGTGGCGACAAAGATCTCGGCGGTTTCGCTGCCGGCCGAGGCTAGATCGCGGTGATCCACCTCGGCGGTGACTGCCAGTTCTTTCAGGATGCTCTTGATGCTCATCTCCATCATCAGGCTGGTGCCCAGACCGTGACCGCATACAACCAGAATTTTCATTGTCTCTTCCTCTGTCAGGTGCGCCGTGGCGCAGATCAGTAGCGCGCCAGAATGCGCAGGATGTCGTCTTTGGTGTCGGCCGCGATAATGGCCGCCACGTCCTCTTCATTCATAAACAGCTCGGCCAGCTGGGCGATGGTCTCCACGTGGGAGTTGCTGTCGCTGGCGGCCAGGGTGATCAGCAGCTGGATCGGGTCGTTGCCCTCGGAGTCGAAGTTGACCCCCTGCTTGATGACGGTCAGCCCCAGACCCAACCGGTTGACGCCGTCCTCGGGGCGAGCGTGGGGCATCGCCAGACCGGGGCCCAGTACGTAGTAGGGGCCGAGCTCCTCATGAGAGCGAAACAGCGCCGCCACGTAGGAGGGTTCGATGGTGCCATTGGCCAGCAGGGGCGCCGTCGCCAGCTCGATGGCGTGGCGCCAGTCGCGGGCTACGGGTTCGATGCGGATGACATCCTCGGTCAGCAGTTGAGTCAGCATGGTGGTGATCCGGCTAGTTAAGATGGCGCCAATCTATCGATCTTGCGGTGGTGAAACTGTGAGGGGGATCGCGAAAGTTAGCGCTATCAGATAGCGCTAACATGAAACTGTGATAGCGCTATCACTTCACCCATTAACGGGAGCCATCCTGCCCCTGCGGCAGGGGAAAGAGAGTAGAATCGGCCCTGAGCAAATAGTCAGTGGCGCCCTTTTGCCTTAAAGTGAGCAGCCGCAAGCCGAGGAAGGGATGGATGTCAGAAGCGAAAAAGCGCCGTAGCACGGGTCGGGTGACCCTCAACGATGTGGCCCAGCTGGCCGGAGTGGGGGCCATGACGGTCTCCCGTGCCCTGCGCACTCCCGAACTGGTCTCCGACAAGATGCGCGAGCGTATCGAAGCCGCGGTGGAAGAGCTCGGCTATATCCCCAATCGTGCCGCCGGTGCGCTGGCGTCGGGTATCTCCCAGACCATAGTGGTCATAGTGCCCAGTCTGGCGGATGCCGGTTGTGGCGAGATGATTGCGGGCCTGCAACAGGCCCTGCTCGACGAGGGTTATCAGATCATGCTGGGGGATGCCCAGCATCTGAAACAGCAGGAAGAGAGCTTGCTGACCAGCTTCTTGCAGCACAATCCGGCGGCGGTGGTGCTGTTTGGTGGCGATCCCGGCGAGACGATCCGTGCCCGCCTGAAAGCTGCCCGTTTGCCGGTGGTGGAGGTGGGCGCCATGGCCCGCAGCCCCATCGACATGAATGTGGGAGTCTCCAACTTCGATGCCGGTTATGAGTTGACCCGCCACCTGATCGAACGGGGCTATCGCAATATCGGTTTTCTCTGTGCCCGTCAGGAGCAGTGGATGCTGCAACAGCGGATGCAGGGCTGGCACAAGGCGCTGCTCGACAACTACCTCTCCCCCGATGCCATCATCAACACCTCGGAGCGCCCCAACTTCAGCACGGGGGCGACCATGCTGGGTGAATTCCTGCTGCGCTGGCCAGAGCTCGATGCACTTATCTGCGTCAACGACGAGCTGGCGGCCGGCGTGCTATTCGAGTGCCAGCGTCGCCATTTGAATGTGCCGGGCAAACTCGCCATCGCCGGATTTGATGATCTGGATGTGGCGCGCGCCTGTTATCCGACCCTGACCTCGGTTCGGATCCCCTATCGCAAAATGGGGCAGGAGGCCGCCGGGCTGATCCTGCGCCAACTGGCCGGAGAGCTGGTAACCGGTACGGCACTGGCTCTCGATTTTCAGCTGCAAAAGCGCCAAAGCAGCTAACTGTTCCGTTTCAATCCCCATCAAAGAGGCAACCATGTTCAAGGCTCTGTTACTGGAAAACCAAGACGGCAAGACCATTCCGACCCTGACCCGACTGACCGAGAGCCAGTTGCCGGAGGGAGAGGTGCGGGTAGCGGTAAGCTACAGCTCCATCAACTACAAGGACGGGCTGGCCATCACCGGCAAGGGCAAGATTGTGCGTCAGTGGCCGCTGGTGCCCGGCATCGACTTCGCCGGTACCGTGCTCGAATCCGCCGACAGCCGCTATCAGCCCGGCGACAAGGTGGTGCTGACCGGTTGGGGCGTGGGCGAAGGGCACTGGGGCGGCATGGCCGAACAGGCGCGGGTCAAGGGCGACTGGCTGGTGCCGTTGCCCGCCGGGCTCGATGAGCGGCAGGCCATGTGCATCGGTACTGCCGGTCTTACCGCCATGCTCTGCGTGCTGGCGCTGGAAGAGGCGGGCATTACCCCGGCAAGCGGTGAGGTGCTGGTCACTGGCGCTGCGGGTGGCGTGGGCTCCGCCTCGGTCGCCCTGCTGGCGGCCCTTGGCTATCAGGTAGCGGCGCTGACCGGTCGTCCCGAAGAGCAGGGTGCCATGTTGACTGCGCTCGGTGCCAGCCGCATCGTGCCACGCAGTGAACTGCTGGTGCCAGCCAAACCGCTGGAGAAACAGCTGTGGGCCGGTGCCATCGATACTGTCGGCAGTCAGGTACTGGCCAAACTGCTGGCCCAGATGAACTATGGCGGCGCCGTGGCGGCCTGTGGGTTGGCGGGCGGTTTCGATCTGCCGACCAGTGTGATGCCCTTTATCCTGCGTAATGTGCGGTTGCAGGGGGTCGATTCGGTGATGTGCCCGTTTGAACGTCGCCAACTGGCGTGGCAGCGACTGGCACGGGATCTGCCTGCCAGCTTCTTTGAACAGGCGGTCACCGAGATTGGGCTGGAGCAGGTAGTGGAGGCCGCCGAGGCCATCACGCAAGGCCAGATCGCCGGCCGCACCTTGGTCAAACTTTGAACTCCCTCTGACTGGCGAGCCCGACAATTCCGGATAAAATTGGAGTGCGGGTGAACTATCCAAGGAGAGTGAAGATGGGTGGACACAAGCCGGATTACGACTCCTCTGATGATGATTGGGAGCCGGATTCCTGGGAAGAAGAGCTGGATCAGTGGGAAGAAGAAGGCTGGCAGGACGATGATCCCTTCGATGACCCCTTCAACAACCCGTGATCCATAGCATTGAATGAACAGGCGGGCATTGTGCCCGCCTGATTTTTTTGGTGCGCTCACAGGGTGGATGCAAGTTGCTTGTGGTCATCCCCTGGCTGGTCAAGAATGAACAGCTCAGACGACACTCAAGGATGACTATGCGACTTTCCATCATATTGCTGGCGGCCCTGCTGGGGGGCTGTGTCTCCAACGATGACCCTTGCGAGAAGGTGTGGAGCGAAGTGGGGGAGGCTGACGGCAAGCTGGGCTTCACCACCGAACGGGTTGAGTTCCATCAGGGCCAGTGTGGCAAGAAGGTGGATACCGAGCTGTGGAAGCAGGGACATCAGAAGGGATTGGCATGGTATTGCCGCCCCGAGCATCTCTATCTGGCTGGCCGCTCAGGCGAGGAGTATCGCGGTGTCTGCCCGAACGATACCCAGGCGCGCAGATTGTTCGAGCAGGGACGACAGGGTTGGACCGATCAATAGTGCACTGACCGTGAGGGGTTACTCCTCTTTCAAGCGGAGTGGCTGGCAGAGGTAACCCTTGTCATTGGCGCTGCGGGCGCACTTGCCGCAGACGAATTTCGGCTTGCGAACAATTTTGCGCAACGCTTTGAGATCAGTGGGGATCTCGTGGCGACGCCACTCACACAGGGTCTTGCTGCCCATAACGACTACCTCTAAGACTCGACGGCCGTATTGTAATCGATTTTCATTTCGAGTGAATCGGTAAAGCTCGCTTATTGGCCGTTATGCCAATAAGCGATTGTTTCGGGAGGGATTACTGGTAAAGGAACTTGGTGAAGATGAGCTCGCGCACCGCTTTCTTGCCGGTCTCTTTCACCAGCAGTTCGTTGACCTTGGTTTCGCACTCCTTGCGCAACTCTTCACGGCTGACCAGGGATTTGATCTGCTCGGCGCTCTTGCTGCCCATCAAACGAATGATGGTATCTCGGATCAGCGGGTCATGCTGCTCCAGCAGCTTGAGGTCGGCTTCGTTTTCCGCCATTAGCTCCACCGTGACTCGGACATAACCGAGGGTTTTGCCGTTGCTCAGGTAGTTGGTGATGATGTCGGGGTCGAGCGCGTGGTAGGAAAAGCCCGGCTTGGCGGCTGCGGCTGCTTCTTCTCCCTCTGCGGGCGGCTCTTCTTCGGATGAGGCTTGTACATGCAGCGCACCACAGCTCAGTAACAACACCAGCAGAATTTTGAAGATCTTCATATAGATGGCTCATCAGCAAGAGATAACCCATTTTTGATGTTGCCATCGGGGCCGTCAAGCACGGATGTTCTTACATTTCGCTATTGATTTACGGATAATAAACCGGATTTTAACCTGAACACGGAAATCTCTGGATGGTGAAGCTGTGAAGTCCGAGTTGACTGTTCCCCTCACGCCGTTAAGCGGGTGGCTGGCCCCCGAATGTTGCGAATTGCCCGCCAGCCTGCGCCCTTGGCTGCTGGAGCCCGGCTCCATGACCCGGCGGCTGCGTCAGCACAATCGCCACTTTTCGGTGGAGTGGCTGGGCAATCACCCGGTCGCCCTTACTGCCGATGAGCAGTGGCTGGTGGATTCGGCCTCGCCGGCCGGTACCTGCCGCGAGGTGATCCTGCACGGGGATCGTGGGCCCGCCGTGCTGGGCTGGACCCTGTTTGCCGATGACGCATTGCAAGGGAGCGGCATTGCCGAGCTTGGCGAGCAGCCGCTGGGTGAGCGGGTATTTGGCCATGAGCCTGCCCGCCGTGATCACCTGCAGCTGGCCCGTTTCGATATTGCCGCCAATCCTCGTTGCCCGGCCGCCACTGTCTGGGGGCGTCGTTCCCGTCTGTTTCTGGGGCAGTGGCCACTGCTGGTGCACGAGCTGTTTCTGCCCTCTCTCGTCTGTGACAAGGAGCTGGAGTGAACCTGTTAACCAAGGAGCGGGGACTTGCCTACATGCAGTTGGCCCGCGTCGACAAACCCATAGGTACTCTGCTGCTGCTGTGGCCAACCCTGTGGGCGCTCTGGCTGGCCGCTGGTGGCCTGCCCAATCTCTGGGTGCTGACCGTGTTTGTGGTCGGGGTCTTTCTGATGCGCTCGGCAGGGTGCGTCATCAACGACTATGCGGATCGCAACTTCGATGGCCACGTCAAACGCACCGCTGGTCGCCCCTTGCCTACGGGTAGAGTCAAGCCGTGGGAGGTGCTGGCGCTCTTCTTCGTGCTGGCGCTTATCTCCTTTGGTCTGGTGCTGACCATGAATCCGCTCACCATCGGTCTGTCGTTTGTCGCCCTGCTGCTGGCGGTGAGCTACCCCTTTATGAAGCGCTTTATCTCGAACCCTCAGCTGGTGCTCGGGATGGCCTTCTCCTGGTCGATCCCGATGGCCTATGCGGCGCAGGCGGATGCTCTGCCGCTGGTGGCCTGGCTGCTCTTTTTCGCCAACCTGCTCTGGACGGTGGCTTACGACACCCAGTACGCCATGGTGGATCGGGATGACGACCTCAAGATCGGCCTCAAATCCAGCGCCATCCTGTTTGGTCGTTACGACAAGCGGATCATCGGCGCACTGCAACTCTCGACGCTGCTGCTGTTGCTGGCGGTCGGGCAGCTGATGACGCTGGGGGGCTGGTATTACTGGGGATTGCTGGGGGCGGCGGTGCTGTTTGTCTATCAGCAGCGGCTCATTCGCGAGCGGCAGCGGGAAGCCTGCTTCCAGGCGTTTCTCAACAACAACTATGTGGGGGCGCTGGTGTTTGCCGGTCTGGTGCTCGATTACCTGCTGGCGTGACATGTTCCCGCGCAGACTCCGATAAAAAAGAAGGCCGCATGATGCGGCCTTCTTTGTTTGCGTTGCAGATCAGAGCTGATTGCCTGCCTGAATGGTGCGGCGGATCTTGTTGCTCAGCAGCGGCACTATATTGTCGGCCAGCGCCTGGAAGCGGCCGAGATCCGGCTTGCACTCTGGGGAGAGGTAACCCTCTTTGCGCAAGGTGTGGATCAGGGTGCTGAACAGCTTCTGGTCGAAGAACTCGGGGGCGTTGATGCCGTGCAGGGTGCCGAGGCGCTCTGCCATCATCAGGCCGTCCGCTTCCAGCTGCTCCGCCTCGATATGGGGCTGGGCCAGCACCCGGGTCAGCACGATGGCGTAGCGCTGCAGGGTCTCCTGAATGCTCTCCGCCAGCAGCAGCAGGCGCATCTGGTTGGCCGGGTTGACCCAGTAGCCGCCATCGCGCGCCTCGATCAGCTGCTGACGCTGCAGCTCTGCCAGCAGGGCATCGACCAGCTCCGGCAGCTCATCCTCTTCGTAGCGCAGGAACAGCTCGGTCTTGAGCAGCGGATAGATGTCGATGCAGCGGGCCAGCAGCTCGCTGTGGGAGATCCCTTCGCAACGCTCGATCAGGGCCGCTACCAGCGAAGGCATGGCGAACAGGTGGAGGATGTTGTTGCGGTAGTAGGTCAGCAGGATCGCCTGATAGCGGTCGAGACTGATGATCTGGCCCAGCTTGTCCTCGCTCACCTCGAACTTGTTGAGCTCCATGGCCTGATCCAGCAGGGTGGCGGCATCTTCGGCCGGCATGGTGCTGTGCGGGCTGTAGGGCACCGCTTTGAGCAGATCCAGATAGGTGTTGAGCTGGGCCTGCAGTTCGTCGCGGGTCAGGGCGTGACGCTCGGCGGCCAGCAGTGCCAGTGCGCTCAGGGTCAGGCCATTGACCGCGGCAGCCCCGTTGATGCGGGTCATCAGCAGCTCGGCCAGCTCGTTGACGGTACCCGCCATCCACTCCGGACGCTCCTCTTCTCCGATGTGCTGTTTCCAGTCGGGAATATGCTCGCTCAGGTAGCTGTTGAGGGTCAGCGGTTCGCCGAAGTTGACGAAGCCACGGCCATAGTTGCGCAGCTTGCGCAGGATGCCGAGCACCTGCAGGAAGCTCTCTTTCTCCTTGCGGCTGCCCTTGAGCTCGTTGTGGTAGGTGTTCACCTCCATCACGTGCTCGTAACCCAGATAGACGGGCACCAGAGTGACCGGTCTGTCCAGCCCGCGCATCATCGCCTGCAGTGTCATCGCCAGCATGCCGGTCTTGGGTGGCAGCAGGCGACCGGTACGGGAGCGGCCACCCTCGGTGAAGAACTCCACCGAGTACCCCTTGGCAAACAGCAGGTTGAGGTATTCACGAAATACCGTGCTGTAGAGCGGGTTGCCCTTGAAGGTGCGGCGGATGAAGAAGGCGCCGCCGTGGCGGAAAATCGGGCCCGCCGGCCAGAAGTTGAGGTTGATGCCCGCCGCGATATGGGGCGGCACCATCCCCTGGTGATAGATGACGTAGGAGAGCAGCAGGTAGTCCATGTGGCTGCGGTGGCAGGGGACGTAGACGATCTCGTGCCCCTCCTGTGCCAGCTGGCGTACCTTCTCGGCGCCGTTGACGGAGAGCCCGCGGTAGAGCTTGTTCCACAGCCAGCCGAGGAAACTCTCGCCGAGACGGATCAGCCGATAGGAGAAGTCGGAGGCGATCTCGTCCATATAGCCGTGAGCCCGCTTCTTGGCTTTCTCGAGGCTGATCCCTTCGCGCTGGGCCTCCTCTTCAATCGCCTGCTGGATCACTTCGGAATCGAGCAGCTGTTTGAACAGCAGGTGGCGGTTCGGTAGTTTCGGGCCGGTGGCAGCGAGTTGCTGGCGACTGAAGTGGGTGCGAGCCACCCGCGCCAGTTTGTGGGCGATCCCTTCGTCTGTGCCGTGCTTGTCCGCCATGTAGCGCAGAGAGAGCGGCGGCGAGAAGCGCACCAGATTCTCGCGACCCTTGAGGATCACGATGAGCGCTTTCTTCAGCCGGTTCGGCGCCAGACTGCTGATGATGTTCCAGCCGGAAGCCTCTTCGCCTTCCCGACCCGGCGCACGACCCCAGAACAGAGTGACGGGCACCACCTGGATATCCAGCTCGGGATCCTGCTTGTGCAGATCCAGCAGCTGGTGGAACTCCTGCAGGAAGGGGAGCGGTTTGCTGCGTTTGCCAAACAGCGGAGGCGGACGATCCAGACAGACATAGCGCGGCAGCAGCTGGCCGTTGAGCTCCAGCGGCGTGAAGGGACCGGGCAGACCGAGATCCTCGCAGCACTGCTGCAGGGTCATCAGGTCGGTGATCGAACTGGTTTTCAGGGCATAGACGATGGGTCTGGCCGGATCCAGATTGAGTTCTGTGATGGGATTTTCCGGCAGGCTCTTGTGATTGACCAAGCCGCTGACCGGCCATTGCAAGATGGCTCTGGAAATCTTCTGTCCTAGGGACATGTGCGTCTGCTCTCCAAAAAAATGCGGCGTGAGCATAGCAAATCGACAGCCCCTTGTCGCCGAGAGGTACGATGAGTCGGCTGCGCAGGATCAAAACAGTAGTAAATGAGGGGTTGGTCGCGACAAATGTCAGCTGCGCCTTGCCTTGGCCACTGCACTGTATATACTGCCAGTGTGCTGTATAAAAAGACAGGTGCCAATTCTATGAAACCCCTTACCCCCCGCCAGGCCGAAGTGCTGGAGCTGATCAAGGTGAATATGAGCGAAACCGGTATGCCGCCGACTCGTGCCGAGATTGCCCAGAAGCTTGGTTTCAAGTCGGCCAATGCGGCCGAAGAACATCTGAAGGCCCTGGCCAAAAAAGGGGTCATCGAGATCATGCCGGGCACGTCCCGCGGCATTCGCCTGTTGCTCGAAGAGGAAGAGGTGCTGGAGGAGAGCGGCCTGCCGCTTATCGGCAAGGTCGCTGCCGGTGAACCCATCCTGGCTCAGGAGCATATCGAGAGCCACTATCAGGTTGATCCTACCCTGTTCCACCCGCGCGCAGATTTTCTGCTGCGGGTGCAGGGGATGAGCATGAAGAACATCGGTATTCTGGATGGCGATCTGCTGGCGGTGCACAAGACCCAGGAGGTGCGCAACGGTCAGGTGGTAGTGGCCCGTCTCGATGAGGATGTCACCGTCAAGCGCTTCCAGCGCAAGGGCAGTCAGGTATGGCTGCTACCGGAAAATGAAGAGCTCTCCCCCATCGAGGTGGACCTCTCCTGCCAGCAGCTCACCATCGAAGGGCTGGCGGTCGGGGTGATCCGCAACGCCGACTGGATGTAATCCTCCCCGCCAACTGCGTTTGCCACACGGCCTCCTTCGGGAGGCCGTGCTGTTTCTGGCGCACTTTCCCTGTCATATCAAACAGATCATCGGCGGCGGCATTTTTGTCCTGCGCGACCGGCTACCAATCATCCATTTCAGATATATGCTCAGATCAGTGCCCTGTCGCCGAGACAGGGCTTGGCACCTCCCTCTGACCATCACAATGCATCGGTACGGAAGGGCCGGTAACAACGAGAATAGGGCAGTACACCTTCACGGGATATGAAGGGGGAGTGGGGAGATCCCGAGCCTTGTCGGGCAAAGGGAACCACTCGTAATGGTTGCAGATAGTCGTGACGGGCCTGTTCCCAGTTCAGGCCGACGAAGCAACATGACCTGTCGGTCAAGGAGGACTGGTATGGCATCAAGATCGCCATGGGATTCAGAGGCTGGGGCTGCGCCAGCGGAATCGTCAATCACCCGTTTCGTCAAAGGTAGCCGGATGACCTGGTTTTACGGTCTCTGGCTGCACCATCGTGGTTCGCACTGGACGCTCTGGCTGGGATGTCCGAAAGAGAAGGTGGTACGTCTGGTGTTGCTGTTCAAGCGTGGTCACGGTGATCGCCAGGGGGAAGAGGGCTGGCTGGCCCCCGTGATTCCCATCGGCGTGCGGGCCATCGGCAAGATGTTGCAGCAGGGGCGTAACGCTCGCCCCTGAGCAGAAGAGACAAACAAATCCATCCATAACCGGCACCTGAGGGGGCCGGTTTTTTTATGGCCGCAACTGGCGATTAATTATGCCAAATGGTCGACTCCTGACAGGGCATTGCACAAGGTTGAACCACCTTGGCGGCTCGCTGGGGTACAATGCCCCTCTCTTGTCCGGTCACTGCTGGCCATCTGCCTCGAACTGAAAGGGTCTCTTGTTATGATGAAGCTCCGCTATCCCCTGCTCTTTCTGCTGCTGACAGCCTGCCTGATCCTGGTGTTCTACGCCACGCAGCCAGAGCAGCCGGAACAGGCCGACTACTATCCGGCGGGGCGGGACATCAACGATTTTGTCTTTACCGATGCGGACAACCAGCCGTTCACCCCTGCCAACTTGAAGGGGCACTGGACTTTCCTGTTCGTCGGCTACACCTTCTGCCCCGATATCTGCCCCACCACCCTGGCAGATATGCGCTCCGTCTATGACCAGCTGAAGAAGATGGCGCCCGACAGTCAGGTGGTGTTTATCTCGGCGGATCCCCAGCGTGACGACATTCCCCGTCTCAAGACCTATACCGCCTTCTTTAATCCCGAATTCAAGGCGGCCACTGCCCCCCACGACAAGCTGTTCCCGTTCGTGCGCAATCTGGGGCTGATCTACTCCATCGCCAATCAGGGGGAGAAGGATTACCTGATCGATCACTCCGCCTCCATCGTGCTCATCAATCCCAAGGGCAAGCTGCAGGCGGTATTCCGCCCGCAGGTGGCGCCGGGTCAGGTGCCCCGGGTGCAGATGGCCACCATGCTCTCTGACTTCGCCCGCATTCTGAAGCTGGCAGGCCACTGAGCGTGACCCCAGCTGTTGCCCCCTGGTGGCGAGATCCCTCTCGCCACCGCGCCGTCTTTGCGCTCGCACTGCCCATGGTTTTCTCCAATATCACCACCCCCTTGCTGGGGCTGGTGGACACCTGGGTGATCGGTCATCTCGGTCAGGCCTGGTTTCTGGGGGGCGTTTCGGTCGGTGCAACCCTGATCAACCTCATTTTCTGGCTGCTCGGCTTTTTGCGGATGTCGACCACCGGCCTGACGGCGCAGGCGCACGGCGCCGCCGATGGTCGTGCCCAGCTCGATACCCTGCTGCGGGCGCTGGGGCTGGCCATTGCTCTCGGTCTGGCGCTGCTGTTGTTGCTCTTCCCCCTGTTGCCACGACTGATCGCCCTGAGTGGCGGCTCGCCCGAGGTGCAGCTTTATGCGGGCCAATATGTGGCGGTGCGGATCTGGAGCGCCCCGGCGGCGCTCTGCAATCTGGTGGTCATGGGCTGGCTGTTGGGGATGCAGGATGCCCGCAGCCCCATGGTAATGTTGATCCTCACCAATCTGGTCAATATGGCGCTCGATGCTCTGTTTGTGCTGGGGCTCGGCTGGCAGGTGCGGGGTGTGGCGGCGGCCTCGGTCATGGCGGACTACTGCGCGCTGGCGGTCGGGATCTGGCTGGTACGCCGTCAGCTGCGGCAACTGGCGCCGACGGTGTGGCAGGATGGCTGGCAGCGCTGGCGGCAGCTTGCGCCCATGGTGCGGTTGCTCGGCCTCAACCGCGATATCTTTCTGCGCTCCCTCTGTTTGCAGCTCTGTTTCGCCTTCATGACTCTGCAAGGGGCACGACTGGGGGATGTGGCGGTGGCCGCCAATGCGGTGCTGCTCAACTTCCTGATGCTTATCTCCTACGGACTCGATGGTTTTGCCTATGCGGTGGAGGCCATGGTAGGACGAGCCATCGGTCAGCGGGATCGGCAGAAACTGCGGGAGGCCATCGTGCTCAATCTGGGCTGGGCCGCCCTCATTGCCAGTGGTTTTACCCTGGTGTTTGCCCTCTTTGGTAGCCACCTTATCGGCTATATCACCGACATTCCGGCCGTGGTGGCGGAGGCAAATCGTCAGCTTCCCTGGCTGATCGCCATGCCCTTGCTGGCGGTCTGGTGCTTCCTGCTGGATGGCGTATTTATCGGGGCGACCCGGGCGCGGGAGATGCGCAACAGCATGTTGCTGGCCGCGTTTGGCGGCTTCTTCCCGATCTGGTGGCTCTGTCAGTCGTGGGGCGTGGCCGCGTTATGGGCGGCGATGGCGGCGCTGATGGTGGGGCGCGGTCTGTCGCTGGGGGTCACTTGCTGGCGGCTGGAGCGCAGCGGGCATCTGCTCGACGCCCGCCACTGATCATCGGTGGCGCTTACATGGCACCGTCGTAGCCGAGCTGGCGCCAGCTCTCGTAGACAAAGACAGACACCGCGTTGGAGAGGTTCATGCTGCGGCTCTGGGGCACCATAGGGATGCGCAGCCGCTGCTCGAATGGCAGACTCTCGATGATCTCGATGGGCAGGCCGCGACTCTCCGGGCCAAACAGCAGGGCGTCGCCAAGGGCATATTGTGCTGCCGAGTGCGCGGTGCGCCCCTTGGTGGTGCAGGCAAATACCCGCTTGGGCGCCACGGCGGCCAGAAAGGCCTCATAGCTCGGCCAGCGCTTCACCTCGGCAAACTCGTGATAGTCGAGTCCCGCCCGCTTTACCCGCTTGTCATCCCACTCAAATCCCAGCGGCTCGATCAGATGGAGCCGGTAACCGGTATTGGCGCAGAGCCGGATGATATTGCCGGTGTTGGGCGGAATTTCCGGCTGGTAGAGGACGATATCGAGCATGACGAGCTCCTGCAAAGAGATGTAAAGCCAAGAAGGGGCGCCAGCATACCCAGCGCCCGTCCGGATGAAAAGGATCAGGCGATGGGCAAGCGGATGGTGATGGTTAGCCCAGTCGGGTGATTGTTGCTGGCCGCAATGGTGCCGCCGTGGCGCTGGATCGCCTCCGAGGCGATGGCCAGCCCCAGCCCGGTGCCGCCAGTCTTGGCGTTGCGGGCGTCATCGACCCGGAAGAAGGGCTGGAACAGCAGCGCCTGCTGCTCGTCTGGCACCCCTGGGCCGTCATCCCGAATGGTCATCACCCACTCCAGTCCCTCCCGATACCAGTCCACCTTGATGAACTCGCGGGCATATTTGAGGGCGTTGCGCAGGGGGTTCTCCACGGCCCGGGCCAGCAGCTCGGGCCACATCTGGATCGACTCTGCGGGCAGCGGCGGCAGTCTGAGCTGTTTGCCACTCTGATTCGCTTCGAACATGGCATCTTCGAGGATGGGTTCCAGCAGGTCGGCCAGCGGATGTACCACCGGCGCCTCCACATGCTGCTGCACTCGCGACAGATCCAGCAGATCGCCGATCAGCTTGTCCAGCCGTCCGATCTCCGATTCGATCCGCGCCAGCTCGGCGCTGTCACCCTGCTTGCGGCGGATCAGCGCCTGCGCCAGTTGCATCCGGGTGAGGGGGCTGCGCAGCTCGTGGGAGATATCGGAAAGCAGCTGTTTCTGCTTCTGGATCATGCTCTTGAGTGTCTCCACCATGCGGCTGACGTTATCCGCCAGCTGACCGATCTCGTCGCCCCGTCCCAGGTTGGGGATCTGTACCTCCAGATTGCCAGCCGCCAGTTGGGAGACCGACTTCTGCAACTGCAGGATGGGGCGGGTCAGCCGCCAGGCGAGCAGCAGGCAGAGCGGGGTGCTGACCAGCATTGATATGCCCAGAATGCGGATCGGGTGATCCAGCACCTGTATGAACAGGAACAGGTAGGGGTTCTCGGCATTGAGGCCGAAATAGACGTGATAGCGATGGCCGCGGTGCTCCATCAGGAAGGGACCAGCGATCGCCTTGCGATCCTCGTTGCCCAGCATGGGGTTGGCCGGGTCATCGGCGTCCACCATAAAGCGCACCACAAACTTGCGCGGATGGGTGGTGGACTGGATCTGCCCCCTCTCGTCGCGCAGGTAGACATTGTCCACCGGGAGCATGGCGATCTTGTCCATCGTTTTGGCCAGATCGAAATCCTGATTCGGATCGGCAGCGTTGAGCAGGGCCTGCACATTTTTCTGCATTCGCACCGCCTCATGGGTCGGCAGCGGGATCTGGTTGCGAGGATCCAGAGTGGGCAGGCTGATCACGGCGGCCAGCATCACCAGCAGCATGAACCAGAACCAGAGGAAGATGTGGGTCGATATGCCGTTGAGGGAGCTGGTACTCTTTATTCTTGCTCTAGCCACAGGTAACCGCGCCCCCGTACGGTTTTGAAGCGGGGCTGGCCATCACTGCGGTCCGGCAGCTTCTTGCGCAGGTTGCTCAGGTGCATGTCGATGGCCCGATCGAAGGGCTCCAGCTTCTTGCCAAGCACCTGTTCGGAGAGGTGGCTCTTGCTGACAATCTGGCCGGGATTGCGCAGCAGGCACTCCAGCAGCCCGAATTCGGTGGCGGTCAGCTCCAGCAGTTGTACGCCGCAGCGGGCCTGCTGCAGGCCGGGTTGCAGCACGATATCCATGAAGTGCACTTCGTCGGAGGAGCTGCCACGCTGGGGCGGGGCACT
Source organism: Aeromonas sp. 603757 (assembly GCF_049171255.1). NCBI lineage: Bacteria > Pseudomonadati > Pseudomonadota > Gammaproteobacteria > Aeromonadales > Aeromonadaceae > Aeromonas > Aeromonas sp. 603757. The sequence goes on from NZ_JAAKOE010000028.1 coordinate 37,246, forward strand.
CTGGGTACGACGCAGGATGGCGCGAACCCGGGCCAGCAGCTCCCGATCGTCGAACGGCTTGGCCAGATAGTCGTCGGCACCCGCTTCCAGACCGTTAACCCGATCCTGGCTGTCGCCACGAGCGGTCAACATCAGCACCGGGGTTTCATGGGTCTTGCGCAGCTTGGTCAGCATGGCAAAGCCGTTGAGCTTGGGCATCATCACATCCAGCAACACCAGATCGAAGCTCTGCTCCGCCAGCCGTTGCAGCCCCTCTTCACCATCCTCGGCGACCGTGACCTGAAATCCCTCCAGGGTCAGAATTTCGGTGAGCAGCTGGGTCAATTCAAGATCGTCGTCGACCAGGAGTATTCTGTTCATCGGGTGTTATTCCGCAGATTTTCGCGCCAAACTGACGCCGGGGTCAGGGTATAATAAGTTTTTCATCGCCAGAGGAAAGCCGGTTTTGAGCCATCAACAATATTCCCGTTGGGTTACCTTTGCCAGCATGGCGGCGGTTACCACTGCAACCTTGCTGATCACCGGCAAGCTGATCGCCTGGCTGATGACAGACTCGTCGACCCTGCTGGCGTCGCTCACCGACTCCTTCATGGATGTGAGTGCCTCCATCATCAACCTGCTGGCCATTCGCTATGCGCTGGCCCCCGCCGATGATGAACACCGCTTCGGTCACGGCAAGGCGGAGTCTCTGGCGGGGCTGATCCAGTCGGCCTTTATCTCCGGTTCCGCATTGCTGCTGGTGATGCACGGCATCTCCTCCCTGCTCAAACAGGCACCTATTGAACGGTTAGAGGCGGGTCTCTGGGTTAGTGGCGGTTCCATTGTGCTGACCCTGCTGCTGGTCAGTTTCCAGAGTTTCGTTATTCGCAAGACCAACAGCGTGGCCATCAAGGCGGACATGTTGCACTACCGCTCCGATCTGCTGCTCAACGCCGGTGTCTTGCTGGCGCTGGTGCTGGCGGGGCAGGGGTGGTACTGGGCTGACGGCCTGTTTGCCATCCTGATCGGGTTGTTCCTGTTGTGGGGGGCGGGACATATCGGCTACGAGTCGGTGCAGGCCCTGCTCGATCGTCAGTTGCCAGCGGAAGAACAAGCGAGAATAATGGCCCTCTGCTGCGCCGTCGAAGGGGTACACGGCGTACATGACCTGCGCACCCGTCAATCCGGGCCGACCCGATTCGTACAGTTGCATCTGGAACTGGATGATCAGATCCCCCTGGTCAAGGCCCATCAGATCGCCGATGAAGCCGAGCTGGCGGTTCGCCAGGCATTCGAGCGGATGGATGTCATCATCCACATGGACCCCATCTCGGTGCTGACAAAAGAACAACAGAGCCCTCACCCAGAACAACAGTAGGCTGCAACATGGATGAACTGGTTGCCAAAACTTGGCACAAAATTCAGCAAGAAGCGGAGTGCATGGCGGCCCAGGAGCCGATGCTGGCCAGCTTCTTCCACTCCACCATTCTCAATCACAAGAATCTGCGTTCGGCGCTGAGCTTCCAGCTGGCCAACAAACTCGACAGCGCCACCATGCCCGCCATCGCCCTGCGCGAGGTGATCGAGCTGGCCCTGCGCAGCGAGCCCGAGCTGCTGACGGTAGTGGCGGCCGACATCTGCGCCGTGCAGGAGCGCGATCCTGCGGTCGACCTCTTCTCCACCCCGCTGCTCTACCTCAAGGGGTTCCATGCCCTGCAGGGGTATCGGGTCGCCAACTGGCTGTGGCGTCAGGGGCGCCGCTCGCTGGCTCTTTATTTGCAGAACCAGATCTCGGTGGTGTTCGGGGTGGATGTGCACCCGGCCGCCCGCATCGGCAAGGGCATCATGTTTGACCATGCCACCGGCATAGTGGTCGGCGAGACGGCGGTGATTGAAGATGATGTCTCCATCCTGCAGAGCGTTACCCTCGGTGGTACCGGCAAGGAGAGCGGCGATCGCCACCCCAAGATCCGCGAAGGGGTGATGATAGGGGCGGGCGCCAAGGTGCTCGGCAATATCGAAGTGGGCGTGGGTGCCAAAATCGGCGCCGGCAGCGTGGTGATCAACCCGGTGCCACCTCATACCACGGTTGCTGGCGTACCCGCCAAGATCGTCGGCCGTCCGGAGTGCGACAAGCCTTCACTGGATATGGATCAGTGTCTCTGATCTCCTGACCGGAGGCGTCGATGGCCAAACGCTGGTCGGGTTATCTGATTTTGGGGATGTGGCTGCTCAACCTGCTTCATCTCTATCTGGGTCTCTCCCCCTGGCCCGCGGCCATTGCAGCCTGGGGGGCGTCACTGCTCACCTGGCCCTGGCTGGTAGGGGCCGCCAGGCGGCAGGCGCTGGCCCTGTATAGTGCCGCCCTGCTGCTGTTGATCTTCTCCTGGTGGCAGGGCGCGACCCTCATTGCCGGTGACTGGCTGCTGCCCAATATCAATATGCTCACCATGTTTGCCGCGGTGAGCACCCTCAACCTTGCCACTTCCGGCTTGCTGACCGGCACCACCTCCTGGACCGGGCGCAAGGGGCTGTGGAGCACCATGGCCAGCCTCAATCTGCTGGGGGCGGTCATCAATCTCTCGGTGCTCTTTATCATCGGCGATCGGCTGGAGCGTAATGGCACCCTGGAGCGGCGTCAGGTGATGGTGCTGAGCCGGATCTTCTGTGCCGCCGCCTTCTGGTCACCCTTCTTTGTCGCCATGGCGGTGGCGCTCACCTATGCGCCGGGCTTGCAGCTCTCCCATATTCTGCCGTTCGGGATCCTCGCCGCCTTGCTGGCGATGGGGCTGACTGCCTGGCAGGTGGAGAGGATCGGAGTGGCCGACTTTGCCGGTTATCCGCTGCGGTTGCAGACACTGGGGTTGCCAGTCACGCTGGCGTTGCTGGTACTGCTCATCAAGCAGATCTGGCCCCAGCTCGGCATTCTGGCGGTGATCGCACTGGTGGCCCCGCTGCTGGCGCTGCTCTTTATGCCGAGGACAGGGCGCAAGGCGGCCCTCAAGCGGCAGGTGGTGGAGCGTTTCCCCGCCATCGGCGGTCAGCTGGTGCTGTTTCTGGGGGCCGGTTTGTTGGCGGCAGGCATCAACAGTGCGCTGTCGGTCATCGATTTCGGTGCCGGTCACGGCCTGCCGCTGTTCAATCACTTTGGCTGGCTGGAGGCATCCCTCACTCTGCTGCTGATCCTGCTGGTGGCCATCGTCGGGGTGCATCCGCTCATCAGTATCTCCGGGCTGGCGCCACTGCTCTGGCCGCTGGCGCCGGATCCCAGCCTGCTCGGTATGTGTTTCCTGCTGGGATGGGGGCTTGCCACCGGCACCAGTCCGCTCTCCGGATCCAATCTGGCGCTGGCCTCCCGTTACAACCTCAGTGCCGGGCTGATCCTGCGCTGGAACCTGCTTTACGGCCTGCTGATGTATGTGGTCGCCTGTCTGTTGCTGGGGGCTTATATCGCCTTGCATGGATAGCGACCGTGCCATCAGGATGGCATCAATGATGCGTTGGTAGCGGCGCTTTTTAGGTACGGTTTAGAGTGTTGTCGCGGCTCTGGCGCAGGATGCGAGAAAAATAGACGCATATTTAGACAATACATCTATGGAAGGCGCATTTTACAGCGCACTGGCTTGTTTGTGCCGATAGGCTCGGGGTATGCTGGCTCCACGCGCTTGAATCGCCCTCTGTGGGGCATCGCAATTGAACAAACAGGTATGCATATGTCACTAGAAGTCCTTGAGCAACTCGAATCCAAAGTACAATCCGCTGTCGACAACATCTCCCTGCTGAAGATGGAGCTGGACGAGCTGAAAGAACAGAACAGCAAGCTGCAAGACGAGAACCATCAGCTGCGTAACGAGCACGCTGCATGGCAGGAGCGTCTGCGTGCCCTGCTGGGTAAAATGGATCAGATGGGCGAAACCATCTAATTCATCGCCTTCAGGCAGAATTGAAAACGGGCCGCTCTATGAGCGGCCCGTCTATTTTTGTTTTGGCGGGATGGGAATTACAGCGCCAGCAGTTGTTTGACTGTCTTCTCGATGCCGTCCGCGGCTTCGACTATGTTGTTGGCCAGCATGTAGGCGGGGGTGGAGATCACCTTGCGCTCCTGATCCACCACAAACTCGTTGACCGGGCAGTTGAGATGGCTGCCACCCATCTCCTCGATGGCGTTGGCGGTACCCTCGTCATGGCCGATGGTCGCCAGCGTTCCAGCACCATATATCAGCGGGATCATGGCGGGCGCGATGCAGATATAGGCGGCCGGTTTATTGGCTTTGGCAAAGCTCTGGCACGCTTTCAGCACATCGGGCTGGATCTGGCATTCGGCGCCCCTGATTGCGAAGTCGCACAGGTTTTTGGCAGCGCCAAAGCCACCGGGCACCAGCAGGGCGTCATAATCTACCGCATCCAGCTCGGCCACATCCTTGATCTGGCCACGGCAGATGCGGGCCGCTTCGACCAACACGTTGCGGCTCTCTCCCTTGCTCACTTCACCGGTCAGGTGGTTGATGACATGGAGCTGCGCCACGTTCGGGGCGAAGCACTGGACGGCGGCTCCCTGACGGGCCAGCGCCAGCAGGCTGATGACGGCCTCATGGATTTCGGCTCCGTCAAAGACACCGCAGCCACTCAAAATCACGGCCACTTTTTTCATGGCAAACTCCTCGTTGTTGAAAATGTGAGCCAAGATGGATTGTTGTACTTTTGTATGGTTATCGCTCGCCATCTGCTGGTCAAGTCATCTTGCTGTGCTAGGATTGTTTCGTTTTGGATCCTGCCGTACCTACTCCCTTAAATCTTTTTCCACATTGATCGAGATCATTCTAACTGTCTTGCGATCGGTTTTTGCGATCTCAATATATTGTTTTTAATGGTTTTTTATATTCTTATGCACAGCTTTGTCACTGTGCACTCTGATGCACTCCATTTTTGAACACAGAGTTATCCACAGGCTGAGTCCATTTATCAGGCGTTGTGTACTGTTGCTACGCCCCTTGGTGTGAGGGGGGGCCTGTGGCATCCTAGCGGCTGTTTATCTCTGGCAGGACGATTTCATGGCCCCTAGCAACCCCCTTATTCTGGTCGACGGCTCCTCTTATCTTTACCGCGCCTTCTTCGCCTCCCAGCAGGCCGATCTGCGCACATCGACCGGTTTGCCAAGCGGCGCCGTCCGTGTCATGGCCAACATGATGCGCAGCCTGCGCAAGCAATATCCTGACTGTCATGTGGCCGTGGTGTTTGATGCCAAGGGCAAGACCTTCCGCGATGACATCTATCCCGAGTACAAGGCGACCCGTGCCAGCATGCCGGACGATCTGCGCAGCCAGGTCGCGCCTATCCACCAGATGATCAAGGCGATGGGCTTCCCCTTCCTGATGGTGGAGGGGGTGGAGGCTGACGACGTGATCGGCACCCTGGCCCGCCAGGCGACCGAGAAGCAGCTGCCGGTACTGATCAGCACAGGTGACAAGGATATGGCACAGCTGGTCTCCGACCATGTCACCCTGATCGACACCATGAAAGATGTGAAGACCGATAGGGAAGGGGTGATCGAGAAGTTTGGCGTACCGCCCGAGCTCATCATCGACTATCTGGCTCTGATGGGGGACAAGGTCGACAACATTCCCGGCATGACCGGCGTCGGTGAAAAGACTGCACTGGCCCTGTTGCAGGGGATTGGCAGCATCGACGAGATTGCCGCCAACCTCGACAAGGTAGCTGCGCTCGGCTTCCGTGGCTCCAAGGCGTTCGCCGACAAGTTTCGCGAGCAGGAGGAGCAGGTTCGCCTCTCCTATCGACTGGCGACCATCAAGACCGATGTCGAGCTGGAACAGAGTCTGGAAGAGCTGTTGCTCAAGCCGGTCGACAAGGAGTCCCTGCTGGCGGTCTATCGCGAATACGAGCTGCGCAACCTGATCAAGGAGCTGGAATCCGGTGGTGAAGAGGGCAGCGAGAGCGCCGGACAAGACGAGGCTGGCGATGAGAGCGCCGCTCCGGTTGCCGCCATCGAAACCGACTACCGCTGCATTCTGGACGAAGCCGAGTTTGACGGCTGGCTGGAACAGCTGAAAGCGGCACCGTTGTTTGCCTTTGATACCGAAACCACCAGTCTCGACTATATGGAGGCGCGGATCGTCGGCGTCTCCTTCGCGGTTGAGCCGGGCAAGGCTGCTTATGTGCCGTTTGGCCATGACTATCTGGGGGCACCGTTACAGCTGAGCGAGGCTGTGGTGTTGGGCAAGCTCAAACCGCTGCTGGAAGATCCGACCCGTCTCAAGGTGGGGCAGAATCTCAAGTACGATCGCAACGTGCTGCTCAACCACGACATCGACCTGCAGGGCATTGCCTACGACACCATGCTCGAATCCTATGTGCTCAACTCCACCGCCAGTCGTCACGATATGGATTCGCTGGCCAAGCGTTACCTCGGGGTCGAGACCACCTCGTTTGAAGATATCGCCGGCAAGGGAGTGAAACAACTCACCTTTAACCAGATCGAGCTGGAGCAGGCCGCTCCCTATGCGGCGGAAGATGCCGATATCACCCTGCGTCTACACCAGACCCTGTGGGGTCAGCTGGAGGCCGTGCCGGGTCTCGCCAAGGTATTCAGCGAGATCGAGCTGCCGCTGTTACCTGTACTGGCGCGGATGGAGTTGCTCGGTACCACCATCGATCCCAAGCTGCTGCACCAGCAGAGCCAGGAGATCGAAGTGCGTCTGGCGGAGCTGGAGAAGCAGGCCCACGAGCTGGCCGAACAGGAGTTCAACCTCTCCTCACCCAAGCAGCTTGGGGAGATCCTCTTCACCAAGCTGGGGCTGCCGATCATCAAAAAGACCCCCAAGGGGGCGCCATCCACTGCGGAAGAGGTGCTGGCCGAGCTGGCGGAGACCTATGAGCTGCCGCGCCTCCTGATGGAGCACCGTGGGTTGGCCAAACTGAAGTCCACCTACACCGACAAGCTGCCGCTGATGATCAAGCCGCAGACCGGACGGGTACACACCTCCTATCATCAGGCGGTGGCGGCGACCGGTCGGCTCTCCTCCACCGATCCCAACCTGCAGAACATCCCGGTACGCAACGAACAGGGGCGCCGCATCCGGCAGGCCTTCATCCCGTGCGCCGGTTATAAGCTGGTGGCGGCGGACTACTCCCAGATCGAGCTGCGTATCATGGCGCACCTCTCCGGTGACAAGGGGCTGCTGACCGCCTTTGCCGAGGGCAAGGATATCCACAAGGCGACTGCCGCCGAGGTGTTTGGTGTAGCGCTTGATGCGGTGACCAGTGACATGCGCCGCAGTGCCAAGGCGATCAACTTCGGTCTCATCTACGGCATGAGTGCCTTTGGTCTGGCCAAGCAGTTGGGTATCGGCCGTGCCGAGGCGCAGAAGTACATGGATCTCTACTTCGAGCGCTATCCGGGCGTACTGGAGTATATGGAGCGCACCCGTCAGCAGGCGGAGGCCCAGGGTTATGTCGAAACCCTGTTTGGCCGTCGTTTATATCTACCGGATATCAAGTCCCGCAACGCCGGTCTGCGCAAGGCTGCCGAACGGGCAGCCATCAACGCGCCCATGCAGGGTACGGCTGCCGATATCATCAAGCGCGCCATGATCAACGTGGACAGCTGGATCCGCGGGATAGAAGATGAGTCGATCCGCATGCTGATGCAGGTACACGATGAACTGGTGTTCGAGATCCGCGAAGAGAAGCTGGAGGAGTACATCGCCATCATCAAGGAGAAGATGTCAGCCGCAGCCGAACTGGATGTGCCGCTGGTGGTGGAAGCGGGCACCGGCGACAACTGGGATCAGGCCCACTGATTTCCAGCCAGCCTTTCTGAGCTGCTATATAGCTATATAAGAAGCGAAGCCCGGCATCATGCCGGGCTTCTTGTTTATGGTGGCGGGGTGTCAGGCTTCTTGCAGATACTCGTCCTTGAGCAGCACATAATTGTCGGCCGAGGTTTTGAGGAAGGCGATCTCGGCAGGTTTAAGTGGGCGAGCCTGTTTGACGGGATTACCTATATATAGAAAGCCTGACTCGAGTCGCTTGCCCGGCGGCACCAGACTGCCAGCTCCGATCATCACATCATCTTCAACCACGACGCCATCAAGCAGAATGGCTCCCATACCGACCAATACCCGGTTGCCGATGGTACAGCCGTGCAGCATCGCCTTATGGCCGACCGTGACATCTTCACCGATCAGCAGTGGATAGCCGGTCGGATTGCTGGCGCTCTTGCGGGTCAGGTGCAGCACAGTGCCGTCCTGAATGTTGCTGCGGGCACCGATACGGATATGATTCACATCCCCCCGTGCCGCCACCATGGGCCAGATACTGGTATCGTCACCCAGCTCGATATCGCCCACCAGGGTGGCGCAGGGGTCTACATATACCCGTTTGCCCAATTGCGGGCGTTGTCCTTTGTAGGGTCTCAGTCGCAAGTCCATCTTTGCCTCCTTGTTTTCGGCCATTC
>NZ_JAAKOE010000029.1:0-38132 GCF_049171255.1 Aeromonas sp. 603757
CAGGAGTAAGTGATGCCGATCCGTATATTGCCCCCTATCCTGGCCAACCAGATTCCGGTTGGTGGAGAGGTGGTGGAACGGCTCTCTATCCGCAAGATTGAAATTCAGGAGTAAATGATGCCGATCCGTATTTTGCCACCCATTCTGGCCAACCAGATTGCAGCCGGAGAGGTGGTGGAGCGGCCCTCTTCTGTGGTGAAAGAGCTGGTGGAGAACAGCCTGGATGCGGGGGCCGACCGGGTCGAGATCGACATCGACAAGGGGGGCGCCAAGCTGATCCGCATCCGTGACAACGGCTGCGGTGTCGCCAAAGATGAGCTGGTACTTGCGCTGTCGCGTCATGCAACCTCCAAGGTGGCCACGCTGGATGATCTGGAAGGGATCAACAGCCTCGGTTTTCGTGGCGAGGCGCTCGCCTCCATCAGCTCTGTCTCCCGTCTCACCTTCACCTCCCGCACCGCCGAGCAGTCCGAAGCCTGGCAAGCCCAGGCGGAAGGGCGCGAGATGAGCGTCACCATCAAGCCTGCGGCCCATCCGGTGGGCACCACGGTGGAGGTCGTGGATCTCTTCTTTAATACACCCGCGCGGCGCAAATTCATGCGCAGCGAAAAGACCGAGTTTGCCCATATTGACGAGCTGGTGCGCCGCATCGCGCTCTCCCGCTTCGATGCCACCCTGATCCTGCGCCACAATGGCAAGGTGGTGCGCCAGTACAAGGCCGCCAATACCGTGCCGGAGCAGGAGCGACGTCTCGCCGCCGTTTGCGGCACCCCCTTCATGCACCATGCGCTGGCGGTGGAGAGCGAGCATAGCGACGTGCGGTTGTGGGGCTGGCTGGCGACCCCGGAGGGGGCAAGACCGCAGAACGACCTGCAATACACCTATGTCAACGGCCGGATGATGCGCGACAAGCTCATCAACCACGCCATCCGTCAGGCCTATGACGAGTTGCTGCCTCCCGATCGCTTCGCTGCTTATGTGCTCTATATCGAGCTGGATCCCCGTCAGGTGGATGTCAACGTTCATCCGGCCAAGCATGAGGTGCGCTTCCATCAGGCGCGGCTGATCCACGACTTTATCTTTCAGGCGCTGTTTACTGCGCTGCGCCGCGAAGGAGTCAGCGCCGCTCATCAGGACGCGCCGCTGGCCGAAACCCTGGTCGAGTTGCCGGTCACTCCGCAGATTGAATACCCCGGTCAGGCGCCCCGTCCGGAGTGGTACGGTGCCGAGCACAGCTACCGGGCGCCTGCGCAGGTGCGGGAGGGGAGCGGTGGGGCTGGCCGAGCCAGCAATTATCAACCGCCCGAGCCGCCAAGCCGGGAGGCGATGCGCGGCATGGGGGCGCTGCTCACTACGTTGCCTATTGCAACGGTGGCTGAGACTGCACCTGAGCAGTCCGCGGCCACCGTGCCGCCACTCAAACAGGGGGGATGTCGCGCCCTGACACTGGTGGAGCAGGCCTACCTGTTGATCGAGCGGGATAATCAGCTGGCGCTGCTCTCGCTGGTGCGTGCCGAGCGGGTGCTGCTGCGTCACTGGTTGCTGGAGACCTGGGGCCAGGGGCTGGCGGCCCAGCCGCTGTTGCTGCCGGTCTCCTTCAAGCTGCCGAAGAATTTGATCGCGCTGGTGACCGAGCAGGAACGTTTGCTGAAACGGATGGGGCTGGAGTTGAAAAGCGGGGGGCGCGACACCATGATCCTGACTCGGGTGCCGGCTCTGCTGCGCCAGACCGATCTGGTGCGGCTGTTACCCGAATTGCTGCAAATTATCGAGGGCGGATCTGACAGTGATGCTGGTCAGCAGGCTGAAGTATTATGCCAATGGCTGGTGGAGCAGGGGATAAGCCGCGAGAAGATATACGATTTTTCAACTGCCAGTCGTCTGCTGACGGAACTTGTGACCGATTTCAGTGACCAGCTTGGTGACATGCGTATGGTGCGCCCGCTTTCGCTGGCGACCGTGCTGGAGGAGTTTGAACATGGCGAGTGACTTGCCGACCGCAATTTTTCTGATGGGGCCGACGGCCTCCGGCAAGACGGATCTCGCCATTGAACTTTGCCAGGCATTGCCTTGCGACATCATCAGCGTCGATTCTGCGCTGATCTATCGCGGCATGGATATAGGTACGGCCAAGCCCACCGCTGATGAACTGGCGCGGGCTCCGCACCGGCTGATAGACATTCTTGATCCCGCTGTGAGCTATTCGGCAGCCGATTTTTGCAAGGATGCCCTGCGGGAGATGAAAGAGATCGCCGACCGTGGCCGCATTCCGCTGCTGGTGGGCGGTACCATGCTCTATTTCAAGGCGTTGCTGGAGGGATTGTCCCCGCTGCCCTCCGCCGATCCCGCCATTCGAGCTGGGATTGAGGAAGAGGCTGCCCGCCTCGGTTGGCAGGCGCTGCACGATGAGCTGGTACGCATCGACCCGGTGGCCGGGGCGCGGATCCACCCCAATGACCCGCAGCGGCTCAGCCGGGCGCTTGAGGTCTACCGTATCAGCGGCAAGACCCTTACCGAGCTGACGCAGGTGCAGGGGGAGGGCTTGCCCTATCGAGTGCAGCAGTTTGCCATCGCCCCGAGCGATCGTGCCGTGCTGCATCAGCGTATCGAACAGCGCTTTGACAAGATGCTGCAAGGTGGCTTTGAACAGGAGGTTCGTGCGCTGATGGCGCGCGGCGATCTGCACCCGGATCTCCCCTCCATTCGCTGTGTGGGTTATCGCCAAATGTGGGACTACCTGTGCGGTGAAGTGGGGTATGATGAGATGCGTTATCGTGGCATTGTTGCCACACGCCAATTGGCAAAACGACAGATGACCTGGTTGCGCGGCTGGCCCGATGTGACCTGGTTGGAATCTGGTGAGTCTGGCAATCTCGACCGCGTGCTTGCTCGCGCTGGTGCGGCTTGACACTCCCTGTATAATCAGGTTGTTATATTGATATTCGGTGTTTAAAAACAACAAACTATAAGGAAAAGAAAAATGGCTAAGGGGCAATCTCTCCAAGACCCGTTTTTGAATGCGCTGCGCCGTGAGCGGATTCCTGTTTCTATCTATTTGGTGAACGGCATCAAACTGCAAGGTCAGATCGAGTCTTTTGACCAGTTTGTTATCCTGCTGAAAAACACCGTGAGCCAGATGGTTTACAAGCACGCCATCTCGACTGTCGTACCGGCCCGTGCCGTCAATCATCACCAGCCCACTCCGGGTGGCGCGGCTGATGAACAGGGTGATGCCGAGGCGTGATATCCCTGGGCGAGTCGACTCGCCAACTCAGATTCATCATGATTCCTGTTAAGGAGCAAGCGCTTGTTTGACCGTTATGAAGCTGGCGAACAGGCCGTTCTGGTGCATGTCAACTTCAGTGATGAGGGTGAGCGGGAGGATCTGGAAGAGCTCAAGATGTTGGTGAGTTCTGCCGGTGTAAATGCGCTGGCGGTCATCACCACCAGTCGTAGTGCGCCCAGTGCCAAATTTTTTGTCGGCAGCGGCAAGGCTGAAGAGATCGCGTCCCAGGTCCAGATGCTGGATGCGGATGTGGTGATCTTCAACCATGCCCTGACTCCTGCCCAGGAACGAAATCTGGAACGTCTGTTCCAGTGCCGGGTGGTGGACAGAACCGGTCTGATCCTCGACATCTTCGCCCAGCGCGCCCGAACCCATGAAGGTAAACTGCAGGTCGAACTGGCCCAGTTACGCCACCTTTCCACTCGCCTGGTGCGAGGCTGGACCCACCTTGAGCGTCAAAAGGGCGGGATCGGTCTGCGTGGCCCGGGTGAAACCCAACTTGAAACTGACCGACGTCTGCTGCGGGAACGCATCAAGGCGATTTTGCGTCGGCTCGACAAGGTGGCCAAGCAGCGGGAGCAGGGACGCCGCGCCCGCAACCGCAACGAAGTGCCGACGGTGTCACTGGTTGGTTACACCAACGCCGGAAAGTCCACTTTGTTCAACCAACTTACAGCTGCCAGCGTGTATGCTGCCGACCAATTGTTCGCAACTCTGGATCCCACCCTGCGTAAACTGGTGATCCGGGATGTGGGTGATGTGATTTTGGCGGATACAGTTGGATTTATTCGACACTTGCCCCATGATCTGGTCGCGGCCTTCAAAGCGACCCTGCAGGAGACCCGCGAAGCGGATCTGCTGCTGCATGTGGTGGACTGTGCCGATGAGCAGATGCAGGAGAATATCGACTCCGTGCAGCAGGTGCTGGCCGAAATTGAAGCTGACGACAGGCCTCAGCTGATGATCTGCAACAAGATCGACAAGCTGGCGGATCGTCCTGCTGGTCTGGAGCGAGATGACGAGGGGCGCCCAGTGCGCGTCTGGCTGTCGGCTCAGACTGGTGAAGGTTGTGAGCATCTGTTTACGGCGCTGACTGAACTGCTGGCCGGCTCCATGGTGCACCACACCCTGCAGTTGCCACCCTCGGCAGCAAGATTGCGCAGTGCGCTTTATCAGTTGAAGGGCATTGAGCAGGAAGGCTTTAGCGAGGAGGGAGATTTCGTGCTGGAAGTCCGCTTGCAAGTGGCCGACTGGAACCGCCTCGTAAAGCAGGAAGGTGAGAGTTTACAACGCTTTATCAGGCATTGATTCGTCGATGAAGTGAACCCTTAGGGGCTTCTCAACGTATGATGGCCCGATAGAGATGATATCCATCCGCATGTATTAATGGAGACGCTGATGGCTTGGAATGAGCCTGGTAACAACGGCAAAGACCGTGACCCTTGGGGGAATAACGGCAAGAATCAGGGACCCCCTGATCTGGATGAAATGCTGCGCAAAGTGAGCCGCCGTTTCGGTGGCTTGTTTGGTGGCGGCAAATCTGGCGGCGATGTAGGTCGCTTTGGTATCTCCATCGCGCTGGTTGTGGCTGTGGTGGTGTGGGTCGTCAGCGGCTTCTACACCATTCGTGAAGCGGAACGTGGTGCAGTGCTGCGGTTTGGCAAGTTTTCCCATATTGTCGAGCCGGGTCTGCGCTGGAATCCCACCTTTATCGACAAGGTGATCCCGGTGGATGTCGAGTCCGTGCGCTCGCTGCCTGCTTCCGGTTTCATGCTGACTCAGGATGAAAACGTGGTGCGGGTCGAGATGGACGTGCAGTACCGTGTGGTCAACCCCGAGCAGTATCTGTTTAGCGTAACGAATGCTGACGAGAGCCTGAGTCAGGCCACCGACAGTGCCCTGCGTTATGTTGTGGGCCACACCAAGATGGACGACGTGCTGACCACCGGTCGTGAGAAGGTGCGTCAGGAGACCTGGCAGGTGATTGATGGCATCATCGAGCCTTACCAGATGGGTCTGCAGATCGTCGACGTCAACTTCTTGCCGGCTCGTCCGCCGGAAGAGGTGAAGGATGCGTTTGATGACGCCATTGCCGCTCAGGAAGATGAGCAACGCTTCATCCGCGAGGCCGAAGCCTATGCCCGTGAAGTCGAGCCGAAGGCCCGTGGTCAGGTCAAGCGTCTGGAGCAGGAAGCGGAAGCCTACAAGTCCCAGATTGTGCTGAAAGCCCAGGGTGAAGTGGCCCGCTTCAACGAGCTGCTGCCCCAGTATCAAGCTGCGCCCGATCTGACACGCAATCGTATCTACCTGGAGACCATGGAAGAGCTCTATCAGCAGGCCAATAAAGTGGTGGTCGACATGCCGGCTGGCAACAACAGCATGATCTATCTGCCGCTCGACAAGTTGGCTGGCAAGCAGGCGAGCGTCCAGCAGGGGCGTACAGCTGCTGCGCCGACCATCGAGTCCACGCCAGCTTCCAACGAGGGCGCCAACTCCACTCCGACGCCGCTGCGTAGCGGTGACCGCTTCAGCTCAGGGAGAAACTGATAGATGAAAAAGCTAGCTATTGGTGTAATCGCTGTCGCGGCCATGGTCTGCTTCTCTTCTGTCTTTATCGTTGATGAAGGCCAGAAGGGGATTGTGGTGCAGTTCGGCAAGGTGAAGCGGATTGATTCCGGTGAGCCCCGTCTCTATGAACCGGGCCTGCACTTCAAGGTGCCGCTCATCGACCAGGTTCGCAAAATGGATGCACGGATCCAGACCATCGACAGCCAGGCTGACCGTTTTGTCACCTCCGAGAAGAAAGACCTGATCATCGATTCCTATGTGAAATGGAAGATCGAGGACTTCTCCAAGTACTACCTGGCAACCGGTGGTGGTAACAAGTTGCAGGCCGAGGATCTGCTCAAGCGCAAGATCAACAACGGTCTGCGCTCCGAGATTGGTAATCGTACTATCAAGGATATCGTCTCCGGTGAACGCAGTACCGTGATGGAAGATGCTCTGATGAAGATGGCGCGCTCCTCCGAGCTCGGCATCAAGGTGGTGGATGTGCGGATCAAGCAGATCAACCTGCCGGTGGAAGTGTCCAACTCCATTTACCAGCGGATGCGGGCCGAGCGTACTGCCGTGGCCCGTGAGCATCGCTCCCAGGGGCGTGAGCAGGCCGAGATCCTACGGGCCGATATCGATCGCAAAGTGACCGTGATGATCGCTGATGCAGAGAGTAACGCTCGTCAACTGCGTGGTGAAGGGGATGCGGAAGCCGCTAAAATCTATGCCGACAGCTACAAGAAAGACCCCGAGTTTTTCAGCTTCGTGCGCAGTATGGAGGCCTATCGCAAGAGCTTCGCCGGTGGCAACGACCTGATGGTGCTCAAGCCGGATAGCGAGTTTTTCCGTTACTTCAAGTCTCCTGAAGGCACCAAGCAGTAAGTGTCGGGAGTTGTTTTGCCAGGGGCCTGCTTTGTCAGGCCCTTTTATTTGTCTGCCAAACAAACGGGATCAATGGTTTTTGACGGGAGAGGGGCAGAATGATGACATCCATACTGACGGGGCTGGGTCTGCTGTTGCTGTTTGAAGGGCTCGGCCCGTTGTTGATGCCCAGGGCATGGCAGCAGATGTTACGGCTGCTGAGCGATCAGCCACCGGAGCAGTTGCGCCGTATCGGCGGCTCGTTAGTGGTTGCGGGTAGCGTGATCCTCTGGATGCTGAGTCGCTGAGTCTGGCGCAATGCACTGTCCAGCAGATAGCAGACA
The DNA here is from genome assembly GCF_049171255.1 of Aeromonas sp. 603757. Classification (NCBI taxonomy): domain Bacteria; kingdom Pseudomonadati; phylum Pseudomonadota; class Gammaproteobacteria; order Aeromonadales; family Aeromonadaceae; genus Aeromonas; species Aeromonas sp. 603757. The sequence goes on from NZ_JAAKOE010000029.1 coordinate 7,045, forward strand.
ATAAAAAAGAGGCCGAAGGCCTCTTTTTCATGCATGTCGTTTACTCAGGCACTGCGCTGCACCGCCATGTGGGCCAGTGTTTCCAGCGCGTGCTTGTGCGGGGAGTCCGGCAGGATGGCGAGGGCGGCAATGGCCTTGTCGGCCTCTTCCCGGGCCCGCATGCGGGAGTACTCCAGCGCGCCGGTACGGTCGAGAATCCCGAGGATCTGCTCAAGATGTTCCATACCGTTGCGATGCTCGATGGCATCGCGCACCAGCTGGCGTTCTTCCGGCGTGCCCACATCCATGGCACGCAGCAGCGGCAGGGTTGGTTTGCCTTCGGCCAGATCGTCGCCGACGTTCTTGCCCATCTCTTCGCTCTGGGAGCAGTAGTCCATCACGTCATCAATGATCTGGAACGCGGTGCCCAGATACTTGCCGTAATCGGTCATGGCCTGTTCGACGGGCTCGGGCTGATGGGTCAGCACGGCGGCGAGTCGGGTAGCGGCCTCGAACAGCTTGGCGGTCTTGCAGTAGATGACCGTCATGTAGCTCTCTTCGGTGGTATCCGGGTCGTTGCAGTTCATCAGCTGCAACACTTCCCCTTCGGCGATGGTGTTGGTTGCATCCGAGAGGATCTCCATCACCCGCAGGTTGGAGAGTTCGGCCATCATCTGGAAGGAGCGGCTATAGAGGTAGTCACCGACCAGCACGCTGGCAGCATTGCCAAACATGGCGTTGGCAGTTTCCCGGCCGCGGCGCAGGTCGGATTCGTCGACCACGTCGTCGTGCAGCAGGGTAGAGGTGTGAATGAATTCGATGATGGCGGCCAGTTTCAGGTGATCCTCACCTTCATAGCCCAGCGCACGCGCAGCCATCACGGTCAGCATGGGGCGCATCCGTTTCCCGCCGGCGCTGACAATGTAGAAACCCAGCTGATTGATCAGACTAACGTCGGACTGGAGTCGGGCCAGGATCAGTTCATTGACCGCCGTCATGTCGGCGGCACAGAGCGCACGGATAGTCTGTTGGTCCATAAGTCTCGTAACGTGACAGCAGCAATAACTGCGATTTTAGTAATGGCAGGGATTCTACACGATTTCACAATGGGTTACAGTTAGGCGTTTATCCACGGCGGCAGATATGCGCACAAAATAAACTTTTTGCTAAATTGGCCTTGCCTGAGCAGATCGATTTGCGTAGAATGCCCGCCCATTGTTATAGGTTTTTGCGCATGTCTAGCCTTGAGCAAAAGACATGCCTTTACGGAGTTAATCAAATGTACGCGGTATTCCAAAGCGGCGGAAAACAACACCGTGTGGCCGAAGGTCAAATCGTTCGTCTGGAAAAGCTGAACGTTGAGACTGGCGCTACCATCGACTTCAACGAAGTGCTGATGGTTGCTGCAGGCGACACTTTTAAAGTAGGTGCTCCTTTCGTTGAAGGTGGCAAGGTTGTAGCTGAAGTTGTGGCTCACGGCCGTGGCGAGAAAGTGACTATCGTCAAGTTCCGTCGTCGTAAGCACCACCGTAAGCAAGCGGGCCACCGTCAGTGGTTCACTGAAGTCAAAATCACTGGCATCAGCGCTTAATTAGAGGAGTCCGATAGATGGCACACAAAAAAGCTGGCGGTTCATCCCGCAACGGTCGCGATTCTGAAGCTAAACGCCTGGGCGTGAAGCGTTTCGGCGGCGAAACAGTTCTGGCTGGCAGCATCATCGTTCGTCAGCGCGGTACCAAGTTCCACGCTGGTGAGAACGTTGGTCTGGGCAAGGACCACACCCTGTTCGCTACCGCGAACGGCAAGGTGCAGTTCGAAGTTAAAGGTCCGCTGAATCGTAAGTACGTTAGCATCGTTGCTGAGTAATTACGGACCGCAAGGATCCGAAGCCCCGCCAACAGGCGGGGCTTTTGTTTTTCCGAAATAATGACGAAAAAACGGAACGCAGATGACCCGGGTACCGAGATTGCCCGGAGAGGCAAGATGCGTATCGCCCGCAGGGGTCTGTACCACTATAATTGCGTATCGGTTTTTCGAATTAAGGTGACGGTTACCTATGAAGTTTGTTGATGAAGTCCAGATTCGAGTCGATGCCGGTGACGGTGGTAACGGTTGTGTAAGTTTTCGCCGTGAAAAATATATTCCCAACGGTGGTCCGGATGGTGGTGACGGTGGTGACGGTGGTGACGTCTATCTGGTTGCCGATGAGAACCTCAACACCCTGATCGACTACCGTTTTGAGCGTTTCCATGCTGCCGAGCGTGGCGAGAATGGCCAGAGTGCCAACTGTACCGGTCGTCGTGGCAAGGACAAGATCCTGCGCGTGCCGGTCGGTACCCGTGCAACCGATGACGATACCGGCGAGTTGCTGGGCGACTTGACTCACCACGAGCAGAAGTTGCTGGTTGCCAAGGGCGGTTTCCACGGTTTGGGCAATACCCGCTTCAAGAGTTCGGTCAACCGGGCTCCACGCCAGAAGAGCAACGGCACCCCGGGCGAAGTGCGTACCCTGAAGCTGGAGCTGCTGTTGCTGGCTGACGTCGGTATGCTGGGTCTGCCCAACGCCGGTAAATCTACCTTTATTCGCGCTGTTTCTGCCGCCCGCCCGAAAGTCGCTGATTATCCCTTTACCACCCTGGTGCCGAACCTCGGTGTGGTGCGTGGTGAGAACTCCCGCTCCTTCGTGATCGCCGATATTCCGGGCCTGATTGAGGGGGCAGCCGAAGGCGCAGGTCTTGGTATCCGTTTCCTCAAGCACCTCGAACGCTGCCGCGTGTTGATCCATCTGGTGGATATTTGCCCCATTGATGGCTCCGATCCGGCTGAAAATGCCGTGACCATCGTGCGTGAGCTGGAGAAGTACAGCCCGGAACTGGCTGGCAAGCCGCGCTGGTTGGTGTTTAACAAGATGGACCTGATCCTGGAAGAAGAAGCCCAGGAGGTGATGGATCGCGTCAAGGCGGCCCTGAACCACGAAGGTCCGGTCTATGCCATCACTGCCATCAGCAAGGAAGGCACCAAGAAGGTCTGCTACGACATTCTGGATCTGCTGGATACCATGCCCCGTCAGCTGGCGGAAGATGCCAAAGACGCCATCGAGAAGGTGGAGTTCAAGTGGGATGACTACCACAAGAACCAGCTGGCCAAGGCTGAAGCGGAAGCACTGGCTGCCTCTCTTGCCTTCGATGAAGGGCTTGATGATGACGATTGGGATGACGACGAAGATGATGGCGTTGAAGTCATCTACGTCCGTGACTGATCCCCGTCACTCTCATTGAAAACCGGAGCCTGAACAGGCTCCGGTTTTTTTATGTCTATCGAGCAGCAACTCATTAGATATATTTGTGATGTCACTTATTGCCTGCCACTGATAACCGATTATACTGCCCACCAAAATTAACAATAACGAAACAATCATCTGGGAATGTCGATTGAATCGATATGCGCAGCTGTATCTTATTGTTTTAATGGAAGGTTTGCCTGTGGAAATATTTATGCGCAGATTTCTGCTTTAAGGGCTTGTTTGTGCATTTTTTTAGAGTATTCTTGCGCCCGTTTTGCCGGTTAATGCATGAATACGCAGGTTGGCCGGGCTAGGGAAAAGTAACATTAGGGCAGTTTTATCATGTTGGAAAAGAGTCTCGAAGCACCTGCGGTCAATACTCGCCGTAACTTGTTGATGTTTCTGGTTCCGTCACTTATCGGGATCCTGTTGTTCATGACGCCGGTCGTCTATGACGGTAACGTCACCATCCCGGTGGCCGTGCTGGCCAAGCTGGTGCAGCGCGTTTTTGCCGATTATCTGGTCGCCATGGTCAGTGCGGTGATCACCACCACCATGCTGATGACGGTGATTGCCTGGTTGTTCAAGCCAGCGATTCTGGTGCGTCGTCCTTTCCTCAACAGCTTGTTCAATGTCTCCCCTTTCTGGGCCTGCGTGCGGGTATTGGGCGGTATTTTCGTGCTGCTGACCTTCTTCCAGGTAGGGCCTGAGGTGCTTTACTCAGGTGCAACCGGTGGACTGGTGCTCAACGATCTGCTGCCGGTGCTGTTTTCAGTCTTCATTTTTGCCGGCCTGCTGCTGCCGTTGCTGCTCGATTTCGGGCTGCTGGAATTTGTCGGCACCATGATGACCCGCATAATGCGTCCTGTCTTCCGGTTGCCGGGCCGCTCCGCAGTGGACTGTTTTGCCTCCTGGCTTGGCGATGGCAGCGTCGGCATCCTGCTGACCAGCAAGCAGTACGAAGGGAAGTTCTATACCCAGCGTGAAGCCGCGGTGATTGGCACCACTTTCTCTGCTGTCTCCATCACCTTCTGTCTGGTGGTGATCTCTCAGGTGAAGCTGGAGCACATGTTCGTCCCCTTCTACCTGACCGTCTGTCTGGCTGGAGTGGTTGCCGCTATCGTGGTGCCACGTCTGCCGCCGCTCTGCTGGAAGAAGGATATCTATATCGATGGTGCTCCCCTGTGTCGCAAGCAGGAGGCGGTGCCCCATCAGCACAGCGTGATGAGCTATGGTTTCGAGCGTGCCCTGATCAAGGCTGACAGCATGACAGATCTCGGCGCCGTCGCGCGGGAAGGGGTGAAGAATGCACTGGATATGGTGTTTGGCGTGCTGCCGGTGGTGATGGCGATCGGTACCTGTGCCCTGATGCTGGCCGAACATACCCCTATCTTCAACTGGCTTGGCGCTCCCTTCGTCCCCTTGCTGGAACTGCTGCAACTGCCGGAGGCGGAAGCGGCATCCAAGACCATCATGGTCGGTTTTGCCGATATGTTTATTCCAGCGGTGCTGGCCTCGACCATCGATAGCGAGATGACCCGCTTCGTCATTGCCGCCATGTCGGTAACCCAGCTTATCTATATGTCGGAAGTGGGGGCCCTGCTGCTTGGCAGCAAGATCCCGGTCAAACTGTGGGAGTTGTTTGTGATCTTCCTGATGCGCACCCTGGTTACCTTGCCGGTAATTGCCGGTGTAGCGCATCTGCTGTTCTAAGGGCTACGCCATAGTGAAAAACGGTCAACCTGGGTTGACCGTTTTCTTTTCCGCGGTAAGGGGAGAGCATCGCCCTTAGGCTGGCTCAGCCTCTAGTGACGGGACACTGAATTGTCAGGGAGTGGACTGTGTTGGCGATGCTATAGGGCTTGGCCGCCTTGTAGACCTTCTTGTCTTCGTCGTAGCTGCCTCCCAGATACTGGGTACTGTATAGCGTCTGCTGGCGGCGATCGGTCTCCTTGTAACCTTGTGGGCAGGTCTGGTTGGCCTGCTGGAAGCAGGCTTTCATGCTGCTGCATTCGATGTAGAAGCCGCGCTGGCTGGTATCGGCAAGGTGCACCGGGGTGACGGTGGGGGCTGGGGGAGACAACAGGGAGCAGCCGGAGAGCGTCAGCGCGCCCAGCAGAACGAGATGTTTTGACATAGATAACCTGAACAGTGTGGTGTGACAAAGAGTGAGGGGGAGTCTATTGCTCCCCCTTCGCTATAGGGGCACCGTTATAACCAGCCCGGGGCGCTCAGGCCAGCCCGCAAATGTAAGAAAATATGACCCAGCCTAGGCCAGTGCGGCCAGCAGTGCGGTTTCGTCCACCTGATCCAGTTGGGCGCTCTCGAGGAAGCGCCTAGCGTAATCGCGCCAGATGCCGCTGCTGACAAACAGGGCGAACAGATCCGAGTCGATATGCTGTTCACGCACCATGTTCTGCATGATGGCAAGAGCCTGGGAGATCGTCTTGCCAGATTTGTAGGGGCGATCACTGGCGGTCAGCGCCTCGAAAATATCGGCGATAGCCATGATGCGGGCTGGTACGCTCATCTGTGCTCCGGTCAGCTGGCGTGGGTAACCCTTGCCATCCATCCGCTCGTGATGACCGCCGGCAATCTCTGGCACGCAGCGCAGATGACGGGGGAAGGGGAGGTGCTCCAGCATGCGTATGGTCTGGATGATGTGCTCGTTGATCTTGTAGCGCTCCTCCTCGGTGAGGGTTCCCCTGCTGATGGCAAGGTTGTATCTCTCCCCCCGGTTGTAGAGATGGTGCGGTACCTTGACCTTGAAGCCCCAGGGATTGTGCTCGTCGAACCGATCTCCATCCGGACGAGGCACAAGGTGCCAGCACTTGTCGGCCAGCAGTGGCTCGAGGCAGGGCAACTCGGGAGACGGTTCTTTCTGACGCAGCTTGAGCTCCTCCCGGCTGATGCCGAGTCGATCGTCCAGGGTGCGCAGCCAGGTGCGGCTGGCGATGGCGTCGAGCCGTTCAATCTTCTCGGGGGCCATCCACTCGCCGCCCAGATTGCACTCGGCGATGAAGGCAAACTCCTGATCCAGTTCGGCCCAGCGCGGGGCTGCTTCTTCCCGGCAGGCACTTCTGATTTCTGATGACAGGCGGGCTGCGAGGCACTCGATATAGACATCCCGCTTGAGTACTTCAAAACGGGTGCGGATCTCGTGGATCCGGTCGTAGAGGGTCTCCAGTTTGGTAGCCTTGTCGACCACGAACTCCGGGGTGGTCACCTTGCCACAGTCATGTAGCCAGCTGGCGATATGGATGGCTTCCCACTCCTCCTCGTTGAGACTGAAATCGGCAAAGGGGCCCTGTCGCTGGGCGCAGGCTGCCTCGGTCAGCATCTTGGTCAGCTCGGGCACACGTTGGCAGTGGCCGCCGGTGTAGGGGCTCTTGGCGTCGATGGCGCCGGCCATCAGCTCGATAAAGGATTCGAGCAGCTGTTTTTGCTCCTCCAGCAGGCGCTGGTTCTCGATGGCGGAGGCCGAAGTGCCCGCCAGCGCCTCGATCAGGCTGATGCGCGATGCCAGCTCCTGTTCGCTGCAGTGTGGCAGGATCAGCAGGAGGTAGCCGATCAGCTCCTGACGATGGTTGCAGAGCGGCTCAGCTACCAGCTGGCATAGGCCGGGAAAGGAACCCCAACTGTCCAGGTGTTGCCTCCAGGCCGCCTCATCCAGGCTGAGGGAGATGCGCTGGGAAGTGGCCAGGCCGGATAGCAATGGTTGTGGCCAGGGAACCTGCCCTAGGGGCAGTTCGGTTTGCTGCCAGCGGGCCTGGACCGGCTGCATCTTTTGCTGTTGGGCCAGGTAGAGGCATCCCCCTTTTGCCTGTACCGCGGCGATGGTTTCATGCAGGATGCGGCTTAGCAGGGAGTCGACGCGGTGCTCTGCAGCCAGTGCTCTACCCATGTTCATGAAGTTGCCGAGGGTTTGGCGCATGCCGGACATGGTGCGCGCAAGGTCATCTATTTCCCGGATGGCTGATTCAGGAACCTGACCCTCGCCAAAGTCGAAACGCTGGATCCGCTCAGCCTCACGGGTCAGGGCCAGCAGCGGGGTAGCGGTACGGCGGGAGACCAGCCAGATCACTGGCAGCAACAACAGCAGGCTGCCCAGCGCCCATGCCACATTGACCAGCGCTTCGTTGCGTGCCTGCTGATAAAGCAGATCTGCCGAGACCAGCAGGGCGATGTAAAAAGGAGTGTCCTTGCCGAGGGGGGAGATATTGACCAGCCACTCTTGTTTTTCCCCTGTGGTCAGGGTCAGCTCCCGGGGAGAACCATCCAGCAGCACAGGCGTCCTCTCTAGCCTAGTTTTCAGCTCGGCCATGACTGGGCCGCCCAGAGCCGTGATCGCTGGCAGCCGGGTCAGCTGATCATAGGCTGGCAGATGTACAGGGTCGGCCGCCAGCAGTGTCGCGGAGCGATCGAACAACACTACCTGGCTTTGGAGCGGCAACTGCAGCTCGCCAATCAAGGCCGAGAGCCCCTCGACACCGGCATCCAGCCCTATCACGGCGCGTTGGCTATGGCTGGTGACAGCCATCGTCATGCCCGGCTCCCTGGTGGTAAAAAAGAGATAGGGGGTGGTGGCGACAATCTTTGATGAACCGCGAGCCAGCCGGTACCAGTCGCGGCTGCGGGGATCGAATCGATAATCCGCCATGGCTCGCCGTGCCAAAAGTTGCAGCTGCTCGTCAAAATAGAGGAACTCTCCCCGCCCGCTACTCAGGCTCTGAACCAGCAACTGGCTGCCTTCAGGCACTGCCTGCAACGTGGCCCGGGCCCGTTCCGTGAGTTTTCGTACCAGAAAGAAATCGCCACTCTCATAGCCGATGTAGACGGCACCATAGCTGTCGCGATTGGCCAGGATCTCTGCCAGCTGCGGCAGATACTCCAGTCGGCTTGCCAGATCGCTCATGTCGGCCAGTCGGCTGCTGGCTAGCAGGCTGAGGGACATGCGGGCTGGCTGCTCGTTCAGTTGCAGAGCGAGGGCCAGCTGTTCCCGGTACTGTTTGAAGTTGTGGCGCTCATGTTCCAGCATCTGGCGAGAACCCTGCTGGAACTGCAGCAGAATCAGCAGCATGCCCAGCACACTGAACAGCAGGGTAAATAGGGTGGCAATGTGAACGTAGAAGGGCTTGCGCCCGGATCTGGCAGTGATCATGGACATTTCCTTGTCACAGTGATGCTTGCGGAGACGATCTGTCAGCAGTGTGTCAATACGATAACAGAAATGACAATAATGGCCTGATATCTGTGCTTTTCCATGGTTGCCCACTGCCAGGCAGAGCTTGGCAGGAGATAGTGATTCATTCAGGTATCCCGTGCTACATTGCCCCACTTGTTACTGGTCTGTAAATCAATGGAGTGACCCATGTCTGCCATCCCCTATTCCGTGCTCGATTTGGTGCCTGTTGCCGAAGGTTCCGTGCCTGCCGAGTCATTTCGCCGTTCGCGGGATCTTGCCCGCCATGCCGAGGGCTGGGGTTACCAGCGCTACTGGCTGGCCGAACACCACAACATGCCGGGCATTGCCAGTGCCGCCACCTCGGTGTTGATCGGTCATCTGGCCGAGGCCACCACCACTTTGCGGATTGGGGCGGGTGGCATCATGCTGCCGAACCACTCGCCACTGGTGATTGCCGAGCAGTTTGGCACCTTGGCTTCGCTTTATCCGGATCGCATCGATTTGGGCCTTGGCCGCGCCCCCGGGACCGATCAGCGCACCATGCGGGCGCTCAGGCGCCAACGCAGCAGTGAGGTGGATGATTTCCCGGCCGATGTGCGCGAGCTAATGAGCTACTTTGGCGACGAGATTGGCACGGTGCAGGCGGTGCCAGGTCAGGGGCTGCATCTGCCCATCTGGCTGCTGGGCTCCAGCCTTTACAGCGCGCAACTTGCAGCGGCGATGGGCTTGCCGTTCGGGTTTGCCTCCCATTTCGCCCCTGCCATGTTGCTGGAAGCGCTGGAGATCTACCGTAGCCAGTATCGCCCCTCCGCTCGCTGGCCCAAGCCCCATGCGGTGGTCTGCATCAACATGATTGCCGCCGACAGCGAGCGGGAGGCCCGCTTCCAGTTCACTACCGTGCAGCAGCAGTTCTTGCGCCTCCATCGCGGTGATGCGGGCAAGCTGCCCGCGCCGGTCGTCCAGCTTGGCGATGAGTGGTCTCCCCGTGAGCTGATGGCGATGGAGCAGACCTTGGCCCGCTCGCTAGTGGGCAACCCAGAGCAGGTTCGTCATGGCCTCAAGGCGCTGCTGGCGGAAACCCGTGCCGATGAGCTGATGTTCAATGGCCCCATCGTCGATCATCAGGCCCGACTGCGCTCCTTTGAAATTGCCGCCGAGCTGATGCAGAGCCTGTGATTACACATCCTGGCACATCTGCCTGTGTGCCAGAGCTTGACCTTATATCTCTTTATGTTTATTCAACTAATTGATTTTAAAGAGTTGTCAGGTTGATGTCGTCCATCTGTCGTGTCACCTTTCGCGGCGCAAGCCCTATGCTGGCCCTGTCAATTACCACAAGGAGTTCGAGATGATCGTCAGGAAGTTGAGATTGCAACGGGGTTGGTCTCAGGATCAGTTGGCAACGTTGACTGGTTTGAGTGTCCGCACTATCCAGCGGATCGAGCAGGGTCAGCAACCCGGACTGGAATCCCTCAAGGCCCTGGCCGCTGTCTTTGAGCTCGATGTGGCGCAACTGGACGGCACACGGCAACAGGAGCATGAGATGAGAGGGAGTGACACTATGGGGAAGGATGCATTGCAGGTTTCAGCAGAGGAGCAAGCTGCCATGAAGTATGTGGAGGGGCTCAAGGGCTTCTATCACCATGTCGCCAGCTATCTGCTGGTGATTGGCGGGTTGTTTGTCATCAACTATCTGAGCAACCCGGGGTATATCTGGGCCTGGTGGCCGGCACTGGGGTGGGGATTGGGACTGGCGTCCCATGCCATTCGGATATTCGAGCCTTTCAAACTGTTTGGCCCGGAGTGGGAGCGGCGCCAGATTGAGAAGCGGCTGGGGCGCAAGTTGTAACTTCATTCGCCGGAAAACAGGGCACACAAAATAGTAAGCCCGGCAGATTGCCGGGCTTTGTTATTGGTACGGGTCTTGGCAATCGGTGCAACTGCGACCGCCTGATTGCTGCGTACTCCCTAGCTGGCGTGAACCGGGCAGGGGGTGGCGATCAGAGCATCATCCTCGTAGCGCCACAGGGTGAGGCTGTTGCCCCAGACGCAGCCGGTATCCAGACCCTTGATATCGCTTTTTCCGGTGTTGCCCATCAGGGCTGCCCAGTGGCCGAACACCAGAATGGGGTCATCCACATGGTGTTCACGCTGCTCGAACCAGGGGCGCAGCCCCGGGGTCGACTCCTTGGGCCCCTTCTTGCATTTGAAGTCGAGCCGGCCATCGAAGTAGCAGAAGCGCATCCGGGTGAAGGTGTTGATGATGTAGCGGTAGCGGTCGATCCCGACCAGATCATCTTTCCAGCCATCGGGTTGGTCGCCATACATGTTGTGCAGCAGCCACTGGTACTGATCGCCGCGCAACAGGCTCTCTACCTCGCGGGCACAGTTGCGGGCGGTGCGGGCATCCCATGCGGGGGAGATACCGGCATGCACCATCATGATGGGCAGATCCGGATGCTCCGCCAGCAGCGGGCGGTGGCGCAGCCACTCCAGCAGTTCATCCCGATCCGGCGCATCCATCAGGCTCTGCAGCTTGTCCTTCTTCTTGAGTGGGGCAACGCCATTGGCGACCGCCAGCAGGTGCAGGTCGTGGTTGCCGAGCACGGTGACGGCGCGGTTGCCCAGCCCTTTGACAAAACGCAGGGTATTGAGGGAGTCCGGGCCGCGGGCGACCAGATCGCCGCAGAGCCAGAGCACGTCTTGGTCGGGATCGAACGCGGCAAGATCCAGCAGACGGCGCAAGTCGTCGTAACAGCCCTGGATGTCACCGACAAAACAGTTCGCCATGAAACCTCAGTTGATAATATTGGGGATGGCCAGCGTGAAGGGGGCGATGGGCGCCTCGAACTGCTGACCAGAGCCATCTTGCAGGGTATAGCTCCCTTCCATCACCCCGAGCGGGGTCGCCAGCGGCACGCCGCTCTGGTAGCGGTAGGTTTCCCCTTCGGCAATGACGGGTTGCTCCCCGACCACGCCCGGGCCTGCCACTTCCAGCATCTTGCCATTGGCATCGGTGATGAGCCAGCGCCGGTGCAGCAGTTGCACTGGGCCGGGCCCCAGATTCTCAATCTCGATCAGATAGTGAAACTGGTAAGGGTCTTTGGATCCCGCCACATACACGGGGTATGGGCGGATCTCGATGTGCGGGAGTGCCACAGGATCAGGCCTGTTGCTGATCCGCCAGCCAGTTGGCGATCATGACAAACTGCTCGAGGGAGAGATTCTCCGGGCGCAGGTTGCCATCGATACCAAGCTCGGTCAGCTGGGCGTCGGTGATGAAGTTGGAGAAGCTGTTGCGGATGGTCTTGCGACGCTGGCCAAAGCCCTCGGTACAGACGCGATTCAGACAGCGAATGTCTTTCGCGACTATGGTCGGATTCTTGTGCGGGATCAGGCGAACTACGGCCGAGTCCACCTTTGGCGCCGGTTTGAAGGCGCCCGGGCCCACTTCCAGTACCGGCACCACCTGGCAGTAGTACTGGGTCATCACGCTCAGGCGGCCATAAGCCTTGCTGCCCGGGCCTGCGGCCAGACGCAACACCACTTCCTTTTGCAGCATGAAGTGCATGTCCTCTACCCGATCAGCGAACTCGCACAGGTGGAAGATGAGCGGGGTGGAGATGTTGTAGGGCAGGTTGCCGAAGATGCGCAGCGGCCCCTTGCCTTCACCCATCAGGGTGCCGAAGTCGAAACGCATGGCGTCCGCTTCGATGACGGTCAACTTGTCTTTGAGGGTCGGGTGCTCGCGCAGGCGAGCTGCCAGGTCCCGGTCAAGCTCGACCACGGTCATTTTGTCCATCTGGGCGGCGACTGGCTCGGTCAGCGCGGCCAGACCCGGACCGATCTCCACCAGATTCTGACCCGGCTGCGGGTTGATGGCGGCGACGATCTGATCGATCACATACCGGTCGTGCAAGAAGTTCTGACCGAAACGCTTACGGGCCGTGTGGCCCATGTGCACCTTACTGCTCATATCTTTTTTTCTCTACCATCTTGATGGCGTGGTTAATCGCGGTGACAAGGCTGCCCGGATCGGCCAGGCCCTTGCCTGCCAGATCCAGCGCGGTGCCGTGATCCACCGAAGTGCGGATGAAGGGAAGCCCCAGGGTGATATTGACCGAACTGCCGAAGCCCTTGTATTTGAGCACAGGCAGCCCCTGGTCGTGGTACATGGCGAGTACCGCATCCGCATCCTTGAGGTATTTCTCCTGGAACAGGGTGTCGGCCGGCAATGGGCCGACCAGATCGATCCCTTCCTGGCGCAGGGTGACCAGGGCGGGTTCGATCACGTCAATCTCTTCACGTCCGAGATGGCCACCTTCCCCGGCGTGGGGGTTGAGGCCGCAGACGTAAATACGGGGTTTGGCGATACCAAACTTGGTGGCGAGATCCTCGTTGAGGATCCGGATCACCTTGCCGAGGCGATCTTCGGTGATGGCCATCGCTACATAGGCCAGCGGAATATGGGTAGTCGCCAGTGCGACCCGCAGCCCCTCGGTTGCCAGCATCATTACCACATCGGCAGTGTTGGATTGTTGGGCAAAGAACTCGGTGTGGCCGCTGAACGAGACCCCGGCCTGGTTGATGATCCCCTTGTGCACCGGCCCGGTCACCACGGCGGCAAATTCGCCGCTCATGTTGCCATCGCAGGCACGCTGCAGGGTCGCTAGCACATAGGCGCCATTGCCTTCGTTCAGCTCGCCCGGCACCACGGGGGCGCCGAGGGTGACCGGACAGACGGTCAGGGTGCCCGCCCGCTGCGGATGAGCAGGGGCGGTTGCGTCATAGGGCTCAAGCTCGATGCTGAGCCCCTGCAGGGTTGCCCGCTCGCGCAGCAGCGCCGGATCGGCGATCACCACCAACTGGTGGGGCCAATCCTGCTGGGCAATCTGCAGCACCAGATCCGGGCCGATCCCGGCCGGTTCGCCCGGGGTAACGGCAAGGCGACGGCAGCTCATCAGCTCGCAGATCCTTCGACACGGATGTAAGCCTCATCACGCAGCTCGTCCAACCAGGCCTGGGACTCTTCCACGAAGCGGCGATTGTAGATCAGCTGATAGGCACGCTGTTCCAGAGCCTTGTCAGTGGCATCCTGGCTGCGACGATCTTCCACTTGGACGATGTGCCAGCCGTGGCTGGTGCGGAAGGGGGCGCTGATCTGGCCTGGTTGCAGTCGGTTAACCATGTCGCGAAACTCTGGTACATAGACGTTGGGATCAGACCAGCCCAGTTCGCCACCCTGCACCGCAGAGCCCGGATCTTCGGAATACTTCTCCGCCATGCTGGCGAAGCTTGCCTTGCCGCTCTTGATGTCGTGCAGAATGCCGTCCAGCATCCCCTTGGCTTTCTCTTCGCTCAGGATGATGGAGGGCTTGATCAGGATGTGACGGGCCTTCACCTCGGTCTGCATCACTTGCTGCTGACCCTTGGTGTCGAACACCTTGACGATGTGCAGACCGGCGCCGGAGCGCAGCGGGCCCACGATATCGCCCTTCTTGGTACCCTGTACCGCTTCGGCCATCAGGGTCGGCATCTCTTGCGGGCTCATCCAGCCCCAGTCACCCCCTTCCAGCGCCTTGGGGCCGTTACTCTCGGCAATGGCCAGTTTGCGGAAGTCGGCACCCTGCTTGAGGGCGGCCAGAATGCGCTCGATCTTGCTCTTGGCGGCATCCAGCTGGGCGGCGGTGGGGTTGTCCGGCAGGGCAATCTGGATATGGCCGACGTGGTATTCGTTCTGCTGTTGACCCTGTTTCTTCAGGATCTCCACCACCTGCTTCACCTCCTGCTCGGAGATGTTGATACGGCGGCGCACCTGATTGCGGCGCACCTCGTTCATCAGGATCTCGCGGCGAACCTCTTCCCGATACTGGGCATAGGTCATCCCTTCACGGGCGAGCTGGGCGCGCAGCTGATCCAGGGTCATCTTGTTGTCGGCGGCGATGCCCTGAATAGCCTGTTCCAGCTGGGTATCACTGATCTTCAGCCCCTGGCGATCCGCCAGTTGCAGCTGCAGGCTCTCCTGGATCAGACGGTCGAGTGCCTGTTTGCGCAGAGTGGCATCGTCAGGCAGAGACTGGCCGCTCTCCTGGGCGGAGAGTTTTACCTTGTTGACCAGTGCGTCCTGTTGACTGGACAGCACTACGTCCTTGTTGACCACGGCCAGCACTTTGTCCATCAGCTCGGGCGCAGCCAGTGCGGCCTGGCTCATGGCGCCGAACATTCCCGCGGTCAGCAGGGCAATCAGGGTCTTTTTCATATCCATCTCTCAAGGCTGGACCAGCATCATTGCTGGTCTTTCAGATTAAACGGGCGAACATAGGGCAACAGCTCGGTATCCAGGGTGACACTGCGGCCACCGGTACCCACGCTGCCAAGTCCCTTCATTTCAAACTGCAGACCAATGACTTTTTCCGAAGTGGGCTTCAGAGTGATGTTGTCCGGCTGGTTGTGCCACTCCAGGCTCATGTTGATGCTCCAGCAGCAGGAGTCGTATTTGACACCGATCTTGCGGTCAATGTTCACATCCTGCTTGATATCGCGATAGTAACCGCCATACATCTGCCACTGATCGGCGATCGGCGCCATCATCACCAGACCAGCCTGGCTGAGGTCTTCGGCCAGAGCAGGATTGCTCGGGTAGCGATAGTCCCGGTTGCCGTCCTGGATATAGCGGTAGTTGACCTGGGTGGTCAGCTTGCCGGTCCGGTATTCGACTGCACCGTTGCCGGCAGTAAATTCCCCCTCGGAGGTATCGTACTGGGTGCCGGCATGGGCGAACCACTCATCGGTGATCCGGGCATCCCCCTCGAACGAGAGCAGGGAGCGGGCGTTGGTGTTTTCCTGATCGGACGGGTAGAGGCGCACCTTGGGAGGTGTCATCTCGAAGGCCTGGGCTACCGCCAGACGTAACCGCTCATCCCCCACATCGTCATAGACCCGGCTGGTCAGGCCAACGGTGACCCGGTTGGCATCGCTGATGCGGTCGAGACCGGCGTAGCGGCGATCGCTGAACAGGCTGTAGTAGTCCTGACGGGTAGTGGTGGAGTCGTAAATCCCTATTTCGTCCTGATTCTTGTAAGGGATATAGAGGTACTGGAACTCAGGCTCCAGGGTCTGGGTGCCCTTGCCATCATACCAGTCTACCGGACGATCGAAGTTGACGCCCCCCTTGAGGCGGAAGGACGGCAAGGTGCGGGTAATGGTGCCGTCTTTCAGGGTCAGCTGCTGGCTATCTGCGTCTGTAAATTTACTGCGATCCTGGCTAATCAGGTCTTTGGGGATCTCCTGGTTGTAGGAGGTAAACATCAGTTTGTACTGGCTTATAAGGTAGTAACCCGGCGCATCGACCAGGGGGATGGTCAGGGTGGGAGCCAGATGCAGACGGGTAGCGGTATAACGCTCACCGGCCTGCTGGGCAGTGGCGCTGCCGCTGTCATAGCCAAACTTGGTCAGCTCGCTGTTCCAGGCCAGATCGAACCATTTCCCCTGCTGGAAGTAGTTGTAGTTGATGCGTGGCAGCATCTCGTGGGGCAGCAGCGCGTAGGGACTCAGGATCTGATAGCGACGCACCTCGGAGGTGAGGTTCCAGTTCTGCTGGTAGTAACCGGCGGTAAAGGATTGCTGCAACTGGCTGTCGACCTGGGTGCCCACTTGCGGGCTGAAGTCGTTGAAGTAGTTGTAATCCTTGTCCCGTACCTGGGTGTAGTCGATGCCTAAACGCAGGGAGCCATCCATCAGGGTGGATCCGTGACGAATATTCATCAGGTAACGATGACCATCTGAGAGGTACGGAGTCCCTGTCGACGGGTTGGTAAAGCTCGGGTTGCCAGCATCATACTGCTTGTCATCCCTGAGGCTTTCAAAATAGAGGGTACCGGTATGGGCTGGGTCCGGCATGTAGCGAAACTCTACCTGTTCCATCAGGCCGCGTTTGTCCATAAAGCGGGAGGTGATGGTGGCATCGTAGTTGGGGGCAATGTTCCAGTAGAAGGGCTGGGTGATCTCCATGCCGTTGCCGGAACTCTGTTTGTAACCCGGGTAGAGCAGACCTGTCTTCCGTTCATCCTTGATGGGGAAGTTTATATAGGGGAAGTAGAACACCGGGTAGTCATAGAGCCAGAGGCTGGCGTTCCAGGCTTCGCCGAACACCTCTTTCTGGTCGATGTCGATGCTGCCCGCCTTGAGGGTCCACACTTCCTGACCGGGGGGGCAGGTAGTGTACTGGGCTCCCTCCATGGTGATGTTCTGGTTGTTGTTGGTCATCACCACGCGTTTGGCAAAGCCGCGCACCGGTGAGCCATGCACCTGATACTTGCCCTCCTCCAGCTCGGAGTTTTTGGTATCCAGGTTGGATTTGAGGGTCTTGTCGCTGGTGACGGTCACCTGACCGTCGTTGTAATAGATGTTGCCGATGGCGATGACATCCCGGCTCTTCTGATCGAGCTGTGCATAATCGGAGTCAAACTTGCGAACACCCTGACGAACCTTGACGTCGCCTTCATAGACGGCGGTGCCGCCCTGTTTGGCCTCGAGACGGTCAGCATCAACCTCGACCGGCTGCGCGTTGGCATCCTGATCCGATGAAGGCTTCTCTATCTTGGGAACATAGTCATAGCAGAGACTATCGAGAATGCCGGTGGCTGGCGGCGCTTCGAACGGGGCCGCCTGCACCATCATAGGGGTGAGTGCGGGGGCCAGGCTGATAGTCAGGGCGATGGGATAGCGGTACCCCAGTGTCCATTTGGTCATGTGAAAGACTCGTGCAATCCGTGATAGATACGGTTGATCCAAGGCATGCATTTTACGACAGGTTTCATCGAGTTGACATTGCATGTCATTGCTTTATGTTAGCCGGCAATGATAAAGCATTATTGCGGCCAGGGCTAACAGCCAAGTGCTGCTTTCCACCTTGGTCCTCTACTTATGCACGATCGCGATTCCCTGCTATTGCAGTGGGCACGCCGTATTTCCGGTGATGCTAATCTTCAGTTGACCCTCATTTCCGGTGATGCCAGCTTCCGTCGCTACTATCGCGGTGGTGGTCTGGTTTGGGTGGATGCCAATCCGAAAACCGAAAAAAATCATGAGTTTGTTCGTAACGCGGCCGCCTTGCAGGCGCGTCAGCTGTTGGCGCCAGAGGTCAAGGCGGTGGACTACGAACAGGGTCTGCTGGCGGTGAGTGACCTGGGCGATACTCAGCTGATCAGCTGCCTGAACGAACACAACGTACTGGCCTGGTATGGCAAGGCGATTGATTTGCTGCCCCGCCTGGGGGCGGTTGAACTGGCGCTTGAACCCTTCGATGCGGCATTTATGGCGCGGGAGAACAGCATTTTCCCCGAGTGGCTGCTCGGCCATCATCTGCAACTGAGCCTGAGCCATGAAGAGCAGCAACTGCTGGACGAGACCTTCGCTTGCCTCACCGCCTGCAATCTGGCCCAGCCGCAGGGGGTGATGCATCGGGATTTCCACAGTCGCAACCTGATGGTATGTGGCGGTGATACCCCCGAGAGCAGCCGGCTGGCCATCATCGATTTTCAGGACATGGTCATCGGGCCGCTCACTTATGATCTGGTCTCCTTGCTGAAAGATTGCTACGTGCGCTGGCCGGACGAGGTGATCGATGAAGGGATGCGCCACGGCTTTGCCACCCTGCAACAGGCGGGTCTGCTTGGCGAGCTCGATTATGCCAGTTTCCGTCGCGATGCCGATCTGACCGGCATGCAGCGCCACCTCAAAGCGGCCGGAATCTTTACCCGGCTCTATCATCGCGACGGCAAGTCCGGCTATCTCAAGGATATTCCCCGTACCCTCGGCTACGTGGTGGATGTCTGTCGCACTCATGGTGGTGCCTATCCGGTACTGGCCCGTTTTGGTCAGTGGTTGGAGCAGGTGGTGTTGCCGGGGGTCGCCAATGCAGGGGTAAAACCATGAAGGCGATGATCCTGGCCGCTGGCCGTGGCGAGCGGATGCGCCCGCTGACTGACCTGCTGCCCAAGCCGCTGCTGGCGGTGGGGGGCAAGCCGCTTATCGTCCACCATATCGAAAAGTTGAAGTCAGCTGGCGTGACCGAGCTGGTCATTAACCACGCCTGGCTCGGCCACAAGCTGGTCGAGAGCCTTGGTGATGGCAGTGCGCTTGGCGTGACCATCCACTGGTCAGCCGAGGAGAGCGCGCTGGAGACCGCGGGCGGCATTGTGCAGGCGCTGCCGCTACTGGGCTCTGAACCTTTTTTGGTGATCAACGGCGATACCTGGCTCGATCTCGATTATCACACTCTGGTCAGCCAGCCCCTTGGCGATGATCTGGCCCACCTCTGGCTGGTGCCCAATCCGCCCCAGCACCCCGCCGGGGACTTTGCCTTGCAAGAAGGGCGAGTTATGGATACGCCAGCGTTTACCTTCAGTGGGGTCGGACTATATGATCCGGCGGCCTTTGCCGGTCTCGCGGGCGGTGCCCGCAAGCTGGCGCCCCTGCTCCGTGACTGGATGGCGCAAGGGCGGGTGGGCGGCAGCCTGCTCGCTGGCGAGTGGCGCGATATCGGCACGGTCGATCGACTGCGCGAGCTGGATGACCAGCTCCAGGCCCGCACTCATTAACTTCAAGAGGTCTTGAACCATGCGTATTTGGGGTAAGGTGCTGGGCGCCTTCTTCGGTTTTCTGCTCGGCAATATTATCGGCGCCCTGATTGGCCTGTGGATAGGCCACCGTTTCGACCGTGGCATGGGGCTGCAGGGGGCGTTTCGTCGCGGCCCGAGTCAGGCGCAGCAAGCCGTCTTCTTCCACGCCACCTTCTCGGTGATGGGTCACATCGCCAAGTCAAGCGGTCAGGTGACCGAACAGGAGATCCGGGTTGCCTCCAACCTGATGGATCGTATGCGGCTGGCGGGCGAACAGCGTGCCCGGGCGCAGGAGTCGTTTCGTCTCGGTAAGGAGGCTGACTTCCCGCTGCGCGAGACCCTGGCCGAGTTCCGCCGTGCCAGTCTGGGGCAGCGCGACATTCTGCGCTTCTTCCTCGAAGTGCAGTTGCAGGCGGCCTTTGCCGACGGGCGGGTAGAGGAGGGCGAGCGCGCCATTCTTCACACCATCGCCGACGAGCTGGGTTTCAGTCGCATCGAGCTGGCCCGCATTCTGGCGATGGCCGAGGCACAGATGAACTTCTTCAATCAGGCCCATGGCCAGTATCAGAGTGGCCATTCCGGTGGTCAGCAGTATCGGCAGGAGCCGCCTTCTGCGGATCGCCTCAAGAATGCCTACCAGCTGCTGGGGGTAAGCGAGAGCGACAGCGATCAGGATATCAAGCGTGCTTACCGCAAGGAGATGAGCAAGCATCACCCGGACAAGCTGGCCGCCAAAGGGCTGCCGCCGGAGATGATGGAGATGGCCAAGGAAAAGACCCAGGAGATCCAGCAAGCCTGGGAGTGGATCCGCGAGGCGCGCGGTATCCGTTAAGCGCCAAAGTCAGGCTGGAACAGACAATAAAAAGCCCCGCAGCAGTGCGGGGCTTTGTTTTGCCGTGTGGCGTAGGCCGGGTTATTTGGCCGGAATCGCTTCCAGCACGTGCACCAGCAGTTGCCAGAAACGCTCGACCGCCGGGATATGCACCTTCTCGTCAGGGGAGTGGGCCCCGCGGATGGTCGGGCCGAAGGAGACCATGTCCCACTCCGGATAGGCGCTCTTGAACAGACCGCACTCGAGACCGGCGTGGATCACCATCACGTTGGGCATAGTGCCAAACAGAGTCTGGTAGCTGTTGCGTACCAGCGCCATGACGGGGGAGTCCACGTTTGGCGCCCAACCAGGATAGGCTCCGGTGAATTCGCAGCTGGCACCCGCCAGGGTGAACAGGGAGCGGGTCATCTGCTCGATGCTCTCGCGACCGGAGTCAATCAGGGAGCGGATCAGGCACTGGACGTACACTTCGCCATCCTGAGTCTTGATGACCCCCAGGTTGGTCGAGGTTTCGGTCACGCCGGGCATGGCATCGCTCATGCGCATCACGCCGTTCGGGCAGGCCATCAGGGCATCCAGCAGGCGCTGCTGCAGGGAGACGCTCATCAGCTTGGCCGGTTTGGCGGCGTTGTTGACCAGCACGGTCAGGTTCGGCTCGGTGGCGGCCAGTTCGGTCTGGTAGATCCCGGTGTAGCGGTCAACCAGCGCCTTGAACTCGTTCACGCTGGCAGCGGGCACCAGCAGGGTGGCACGGGCTTCGCGCGGGATGGCGTTGCGCAGAGTGCCGCCGTGGATCTCGGCCAGACGAACACCCAGCGGCTCGGCTGCTTTGAGCAGACGTACCAGCAGCTTGTTAGCGTTGCCACGGCCGCGATGGATATCGCAACCGGAGTGGCCGCCACGCAGCCCTTTCACGGCCAGCTCGAACGCTTCGCCTTCGCTGGCGTCAACCAGCTCGAGCTGGAAGCGGATATTGGCATCCACACCGCCAGCGCAGCCCATATAGACTTCGCCATCCTCTTCGGAGTCGGTGTTGAGCAGAATTTCGCCCTCCAGCCAGCCCGCTTCCAGACCGAATGCGCCGGTCATGCCGGTCTCTTCGTCGGTGGTCAGCAGCACTTCCAGCGGACCGTGTTTGATGGTCTTGTCAGCCAGCACTGCCAGGCAACCGGCCATGCCTATGCCGTTGTCGGCACCCAGAGTGGTGCCACGGGCCGTGACCCACTCGCCATCTACATAGGCATCGATGGGATCGGTCGCGAAGTCGTGTTTGGTGTCGGCGTTGGCCTGCGGCACCATGTCGATGTGGGCCTGCAGTACCACGGCTTTGCGGTTTTCCATCCCCGGGGTGGCCGGTTTCTTGATGATGATGTTGCCGACCTTGTCCTGCTTGACCGCCAGACCTTCCCCTTGAGCCCATTGGATGATCCAGGCGCTCAGTTTGGCTTCATGTTTGGAAGGGTGGGGAATGGAGCAGATCTGTTCGAAGAAATGCCAAATCAGTTTGGGAGAGAGAGAGCTAAGCTGTGCCACGTCGGGACTCCTTACCAGCACGGAATTAACAGGGCCCCATCAGCGGGCCGGGGAAGAGGATAACGATAATACAGTCAATCACACAAAAATGTGAGCAATCAGCGCAAATCGCAGGCAGCTTGTGCTGGCTGATGGCAACCAGGCAGTACGATCGTCAGGTTCGGACGACGCTGACCGATAGAAAAGAAAATGTGTGACCGATCTCACAAAAATATTGAATTTAATGCACCGACTGGTAAATTAGCTCCCGTGGTTCGCCACCCGTCAGGATGACGATGAAAGCCTCCAGGGAACCGAAGCAAAGCAAGTGCGCCTCCATGGAACCGAGTGTTCGTTCAAGGATTTGAGCCCGCATTAAAGGTACGTAACTTGTTAAGCAATCAGGAGTTTCAATATGCCAGGCAGCAACTCAACCTATTGGTTTGCCCCCTCTTTGTATACCCAGGGTTTCAGCTACCCTAACCCCTTCGTCACTCGTCGCTAAGACGAGCTGCCCAACCAGGCAGAGGCGAGAAAGCAGCAGGTGCGTGAGGTAAACCCTCCCCCTGCTATTTTTTTATCTGCGATTTGCCGCACAGTCCCATTTGGGCTCGGTAGTAGGGACGGCAGGTTATTCGTTTGGCGCTCGAGATGGGCCGAATGGAGAGGGTGATGCCGATTTTTCCTGTTTTTGGCATACGTTTGCCAGGCATTTTCTCTGCAAACGGTGCTATCATATCGGCCCAACAGCCTGTCCGCGGTTTGGACACATCATCTAACCGATCGCCGGATAAGCCCATCTTGCTTCCATTGTTATCAGATTTGCTGCCGAGGCTTAGCCCTGAGGCAGCCGAAGTGCAATCTGAATTCAGTCGGGCAAGGGCCGCCATTTACTGGCATCCGCAGGGAGAATTGCGGATGTTGTTATTTTAAGTGATTGTTTTTAAATAACTATTCGAGATCGATAACATGCCGAAAAAGTTCTATGTGTCGTGGGACAACCTGCAACGTGAAGCTCGCCGTCTGGCCCGTCGCCAGCTGCCTGTCAGCCAGTGGAAAGGTATCATCGCGGTCAGCCGTGGTGGTCTGGTGCCCGCAGCCCTGATGGCCCGTGAACTTGGCATTCGTAATGTGGAAACCCTCTGCATCTCCAGCTATGACCACGACAGCCAGCGCGAGTTGGTAGTCGTTAAAGCTGCCACCACCGCCGGTGACGGCGAAGGCTGGCTGGTGGTGGAAGATCTGGTAGACACCGGCACTACCGCCAAGGCGATCCGCGAGCTCTACCCGAAAGCCAAGTTCATCGCGATCTTCGCCAAGCCGATGGGCGAAGCGCTGCTGGACGATTTCGAAGTGGCAATCCCGCAGGATACCTGGATTGAACAGCCGTGGGATATGGCGCTGGAGTTCGCCACACCGATCTGCGACGAAAAGTAACGGGATCGGGATGTGACGTTCAGAGCGTCAATTGGCCGCACGCGGCAAGAATGGTTTCACAGGGCTCCTTGATGGAGCCCTGTTTTTTTGTGTATCAATCTGTTGCAGGGTGGCTGATGGGCAGTAAAAGTGGTTAAGATGAGCTATTGCCTGATATGAATAGGACACAATCTTGGACTTGAACGACGACCTCAATCTGACCGAAAAGCTGTTTACCCGGGTCAAGAAGGTGCTGGAAACTTCCGAGATCTCCAACTCCAGCCCGGCGGACATTGCCGAAGCAGAGTCAGACGAGATGTTTATCGACGGCTCCATGTCAAAGAGCTGGTATCGCCTGCTGCGCCGCCCCTCCTGGGCCTGGCAGGGGGCCGACCCGGTCGAGGTTGAGCAGACTCTGGCCCGCATCGCCATAGCGACCGGTGAACGCACCCATGACTGCTATCTCGATACCATCAAGGGCTATGTGCCTGGCAACTGGATCTATGAGTGGAGCCAGGTGGCTGGTAACTACTTCAAGCTTGGGCGCGAACTGCGTGAGCAGGGGGATGCAGCTGGCGCCTTGAAACAGCTGCTCAAGGCGGTGCGCTACTATTCCATCGCCAGCTACCCCCATCTCAAGGATGATGAACTGGCGGATCAGGCCCAGCTGCTTGGCAATATGGCCTATCGCGAGGCGGGCCGGTTGTTCAAGGTGCCGCTCAAAGAGATCCAGGTGCCCTTTCGCGGCAAGCATATTCAGGGTTATCTCCACCTGCCGACCACCGACAAACCGGTGCCTCTGGTGATCATCAGCGGGGGGATCGACTCTCTGCAGCTCGATTTCCTCAACTTCTATCTCAAGCGACTCGAGCCCAACGGCATCGGTATGCTCTCCCTCGACATGCCGGGCATCGGCTATGCCGAGCATTGGCCATTGGTACAGGATACCAGCCGCCTTCATCAGGCTGTGCTGCACTATCTCTCCGAAGTGGCCTGGGTCGATCATCAGCGTATCGCTATGGTCGGTATGCGATTGGCAGGCAATGTGGCGGCACGTCTGGCCTTTATCGAGCCATTCAAGCTCAAAACCGTGGTCTGTGTCGGGGCCGGGGTCAATCAGGTGTTTACCAATCAGGAGTTGTTTGCCAAGTGCCCGCGCATGATGCGGGACAGCCTGGCCAACCGGTTGGGCGCTGATGCGGCTCATTGGGATACCATGCGTACCAAGTGTCAGGTATTTTCACTGAAAACGCAGGGATTACTGGGGACTCGCACCTCTGTGCCGATATTGAGTATTGGACACAAACGAGATTTCATCTGTCCCGAGCAGGATGTACGGGCATTGGCGGCGGCCAGTCGTAACGGCAAGGCCATCGTCTTCGACAAGCAGCCCTTGCTTGAGGTGTATGACAAGGCGCTGGACGAAATCGTCGAGTGGCTGAAACAGCATCTATGTATCTGATGCGCTGAAGGACTGACGCCATCCCGAGGTGGCGCGGCTTGTTTAACAGGGAGGTTAACATGTCTGAAAGAGTGACCTACAAGCGACTGCTGAGACAGTTTGCTGCCATTGGCCCCTATTTGCGTGAGGATCTCTGTGAAGAGGGGCGTTACCGTTTCGACAGTCTTTCCGTTTGTGTCAGTGCCAAACCGGCGCCAGACAAGCGGGAGTTCTGGGGTTGGTGGCTGGTGCTGGAGCAGGAGGATCATCTGTTCCGCTACCATTACCAGTTCGGATTGTACAATGCCGATGGCGAGTGGCTCGACAAGCCGATCCCCAAGAAGCACCAGGTCGAGGTGGAACGGACCCTCAACCGTTTCTACAAATTGATCAGTGACAAACTGGCCTCGCTCGAGTGTCACCTAGTGCCTGCCGAACAGGTGACCAACGAGTTGAGTGTAACGGCTGCCTGAGCCTCTGATGCCCTGCGAGAGGTTGTGACGAGCTCGCAGGGAGACTCTTGCCCCATCCTTTCATCACCCTTTATGGAATTGCCTTGCAGGGCCCCATGGCCGTGGGTATAAAGATATTCCTTATTTTTTAGCCTTTATGCTCCCATGGAAAACAGAACCATAGTCGTCAAGTTGGGCACCAGCGTGCTCACAGGGGGGTCTTCCCAGCTCAATCGTGCCCATATGGTCGAGCTGGTCAGACAGTGTGCGGCCTTGCACCGTCACGGCCACAGGGTCGTGGTCGTCACATCAGGGGCTATCGCCGCCGGGCGTGAACATCTGGGTCACCCGCCACTGGCGCCAACCCTGCCCAACAAGCAGATGCTGGCGGCGGTTGGTCAGACCCAGCTTATTCGGGTATGGCAGGATCTGTTCAACCTCTACGGTCTGCATATCGGCCAGATGCTGCTGACCCGCGCCGATCTGGAAGATCGGGAGCGCTACCTCAACGCCCGCGACACCCTGCGCACTCTGCTCGATCACCGCATTATTCCGGTCATCAACGAAAACGATGCGGTGGCGACCGCCGAGATCAAGGTCGGCGACAACGACAACCTCTCCGCACGGGCCGCCATTCTGGCGGATGCGGATCTGCTGATCCTGCTGACAGATCAGAAGGGGCTGTTTACCGCCGATCCGCGTACCAATCCCGATGCCCAGCTTATTGAAGAGGTGCAGACCATCGACGATACCCTGCGCTCGCTGGCGGGTGACAGTGTCAGCGGCCTCGGCACCGGCGGCATGGCTACCAAGCTGCAGGCCGCCGATGTGGCGCGTCGAGCTGGTGTCAACGTGGTGATCGCGACCGGCCAGATGCCGGAGGTGATCGGCCGTCTCGCCAAGGGTGAGCGTATTGGTACCCTGTTCCCCGCGCTGGCGTCCCCGCTGGAAGGGCGCAAGAGCTGGATCCTGGCAGGCCCACCTCCTCACGGCGAAGTGCATGTGGATCAGGGCGCAGTGGCCGCCATGAAGGATAAAGGCTCCAGCCTGCTGCCCAAGGGGATCGTCGCGGTCAAGGGCGACTTTATTCGGGGCGATGTGGTGCGCATTCTTGATCCCAAGGGCGCCGAGCTGGCCCGCGGCATCTGCCGTTACGACCATCTGGAGCTGGATAAGCTGCGCGGCGTCCACTCGGATCAGATTGAACAGGTATTGGGCTATGGCTACGGCTCTGTGGCCATCCATCGAGACGACATGGTGCTGCTCTAATCAGGGTGGCACGGCATGAACAAAGGGAAATGAGATGAGTCTGGAGAAAATGGGGCAGGCGGCCCGAGAAGCCGCCTATCAGCTGGCTACCGTCAGCACGGCGCAGAAGAATCGGGCGCTGGCCGCCATCGCCGACGAGCTGGAGGCGCGCAGTGAGCAGATCCTCGCCGCCAATGCGAAAGATATCGCCGCCGGCCGTGAGGCGGGCTTGTCAGAGGCGATGCTGGATCGCTTGCTGCTCAATCCGGCCCGGCTGGCCGGTATCGTGGCGGATGTGCGCAAGGTAATCACGCTGGATGATCCGGTCGGCGCCGAAATGGATAGCCGGGTGCTGGAGAATGGCCTGCGCCTCTCCCGTCGTCGGGTGCCCATCGGGGTTATCGGCGTCATCTACGAGGCGCGCCCCAACGTCACCATCGACATCGCCAGCCTCTGCCTCAAGACTGGCAACGCCAGCATACTGCGCGGCGGGCGCGAAACCTTCCACTCCAATCTGGAGCTGGTGCGGGTGATCCAGCATGCCTTGGCGGCCTCCGGTCTGCCCGAGGCGGCGGTGCAGTACATCGACAACCCGGATCGGGCGCTGGTCGGCGAGTTGCTGCGCCTCGACCGCTATGTGGACATGATCATCCCCCGTGGCGGTGCCGGCCTGCACAAGATGTGCAAGGAGAACAGCTCCATCCCGGTCATCATCGGCGGGTTCGGTATCAGCCATATTTTCGTCGACGAGAGTGCCGATCTGGTGCGCTCTCTGGCGGTTATCGACAACGCCAAGGTGCAACGCCCCTCCGCCTGCAATGCCCTCGATACCCTGCTGGTGCACGAGAAGGTGGCTGCCACCTTCCTGCCGCAGCTGGTGACGCTGATGAACGAGCGCAAGGTGACGCTGGTGGCTGCGCCCAACGCCATGACGCTGCTGGCGGGCGCCGACAACCTGTGCGAGGCGGGGCCGGAGGATTTCGATACCGAGTGGCTGGGATTGACTCTGGGGGTCAAGCTGGTGGCGGATGTGAACGAGGCGCTGGCCCATATGCGCGAGCATAACGCAGGCCACTCCGATGCCATCCTCACCAACGATCTGGCCAACGCCGAGCGTTTCGTCAACGGGGCCGGTTCGGCGGCTGTCTACGTCAACGCTTCGACCCGCTTCACCGATGGCGGCCAGTTTGGGCTGGGGGCTGAAGTGGCGGTGTCGACCCAGATGCTGCATGCCCGTGGCCCCATGGGGTTGACCGAGCTCACCAGCTACAAGTGGGTAGGGCAGGCCGATTACCTCAGCCGCGCCTGATAACAGGCTTTTGCAAAAACAAAAATGCCGACCCCAGGGTCGGCATTTTATTTGGTGGATATCGTGAAGATATCAGGCGCTCGGGTTATTCCCCGTGATAGAGCGCCTTGTCACCTTGCTTGAGCACATAACCCTTCCAGATAAAGAGGGTGTAGCCGCTGCCCTGCCACGACCAGTTGCCCTCCGCACCCTGACGGGTCAGCGCAAGCAGCTCGCCGCTTGGCAGATGCAGTTCGGCCTGCGTCTGATCGGCATTGAACAGCACGAAGGCGCTGCTGGTCTGGCTGGCATCGGTTGGATTGAGCCGGATACCCTCTTCAAACAGGCGCACACATTTGCCCGTCAGCGCTGACCACTGATAGCCCGCACTGCCGATACAGCCGTGGCTGTCGCGATCGCTGCCAACCAGATGTTGTTCCGGTGTACTGCATGCCGCCAGCAGCAGAGAGGCGGCCATCAGGGTCAAAGTGCGCATGGTTACTCCTGAAGATCCCGTTCGATGACGATGTTGGAGAATCCCAACTCTTTGAAGTAGTTCTCCTGGTAATCCTTCACGCTTTTCTTGTCACGGCGACAAACCTGAGCCAGCTGGGCCTCCATGGTGTGAAAACTGGTGAGATCCAGCCCTTCGGCAGCTGCGATGGCGTCGTAGATGCTGCGGAACTTGTCGTTCGCGTAGCCGATCTCTTTGGCCTGCTTTTTATAGGTATACGTAATCTTAAAGGCCATCTTGCCCTTCCTTCTTCGATTTGGCTTGCTTGCGCTGGACGTAGAGGTAGAGGCTTTCGACCTTCTCCCGAGCCCAGGGTGTCTTGCGCAAGAACTTCAGGCTGGACTTGATGCTGGGATTATCGGTGAAGCAGCGGATATTGATCTGCTGCCCCAGCTCTTCCCAGCCGTAGTGTTCGACCAGCGCGGTGACGATGGCTTCCAGCGTCAGCCCGTGCAGCGGGTTGTTCTTCTGCGAGGCGTTCGGTTGCTCGCTCATGCCTGCTCCGCCAGCTTGGCAAAGGGCTGACCCATGCGGGTGGTGACCCCGTTGGCCAGATGGGACTCGAAACCGGCCAGCATGCCCGGGCCAAACAGGCAGACCACGGTGCTGCCCAGCTTGAACAGGCCCATCTCGGCGCCTTTTTGCAGGGTGATGGCCTCGTCGCCGGTGTAGTCCCAGCGCACCACCTTCTTCTCTTTGGTCGGCGCAATGTTGCCGGCCCAGATGGTTTCGATGCTGGCCACGATAGTGGCACCGACCAGCACCAGCGCCATGGGGCCGTGCGGAGTGCGGAAGGTGGCGACCACCCGCTCGTTGCGGGCAAACAGGTTGGGCACGTTCTCGGCGGTGAGCGGGTTGACGGAGAAGAGATCCCCCGGCACGAACACCATGCTCTCCAGTACGCCGTCCAGCGGCATGTGGATGCGGTGATAATCCTTGGGCGCCAGGTAGATGGTGGCGAAGTCGCCATCCTTGAACGGTGCCACCAGATCCTCATAACCGCCCAGCAGCTCGCGGGCGCTGTAGTCGTGGCCCTTGGCCTGAATGATGCGACCCTGCTGGATGGGGCCGAGCTGGCTGACGGTACCATCCACCGGCAGCGCCAGAGTCATGGCATCTTCTACCACGGGGCGGATACCGGGCTTGAGCTCGCGGGTGAAGAACTCGTTGAAGCTCTTGTAGTGGGCCGGGCTCTCGTGCAGCGCCTCGCTCATGTCGACCTTGTACTGCTTGATAAAAGCCTCGATCACTTTGGTGGTGATGTTGCCCGCTTCGGCAGCGGCAAATTTGCCGATCAGACGGGAGAGGGCGTGCTTGGGCAGACAGTATTGACCGGCAATTTTCAGGTTGTCAGTAATGCTCATGTTCATCATCAACGTAGGTTTATTAGGGTCACAGGCGCGCCTGTTGGCGACCGTGACGGGCTTCCTGCATGGTTTCCAGGATGCGGTGATAGTTGTGGAAGCGATCAGCGCTGATGGCGCCCGCGTCGACCGCGGCGCGCAGGGCACAGCCGGGATCGTCCTTGTGGGTACAGTCGCGGAACTTGCAGCCACCCAGATAGTCGCGGAATTCGACGAAGCACCAGGTGATGCGGTCGGCCTCCAGATGCCAGAGGGCGAACTCGCGGATCCCGGGGGAGTCGATGAGATCGCCACCGCTCGGGAAGTGGTAGAGCCGCGCCGTGGTGGTGGTGTGCTGGCCGAGCCCCGAGTTCTCGGAGATCTCGCCGGTGAGCACATCCAGCCCCGGCATCAGGGCATTGGTGAGGGACGACTTGCCGACCCCGGACTGGCCGACGAAGATGCTGATCTTGTCGGTCAGTGCGGCTTTCAGCTCATCGAGCCCTTCGCCGCTCTCGCAGCTCACCAGCAGCACTTCGTAATTGAGTTTGCGATAGGTTTCGAGCTGGCTCTCGATGCGCGCTCTGGCGGCATCATCGAGCATGTCGACCTTGTTCAGCACGATGAGGGGGCGGATCTCCACATCCTCGGCGGCCACCAGATAGCGGTCGACGATGTTGGTGGAGAACTCGGGCATCACCGCCGAGACGATGATGATCTGGTCGATGTTGGCGGCGATGGGTTTGACCCCGTCGTAGAAGTCCGGCCGGGTCAGTACCGAGTGGCGCGGATGCACCGCCTCGATGACGCCCGCTGTCGCGGCATTGAGGCCGGGACGCCACACCACCTTGTCGCCACAGACCAGACTGCTGATGCTGCTGCGCCGCAGGTTGCTGCGGTGGATGGTGCCATCGCTCGCTTCCACGTCCGCGTGTTGACCGAAACGGCTGATCACCACCCCTTCGATGGCCGGGCCAAACAGGGTGTCATCCACCTCTGTGGTGTGCTCTTTTTGCAGCCGACGCTCGCGGTTGGCCTGGACGCGTCTTTGTTGACCCAGATTGAGTTTTGCTTTCTTTGCCACTCGATTCGCCAGTTTATGAACAGATCCAAAGCCAGTATGATACATGCAAATTGGCAAAATTCCGCCATTCCTCCCAACAGAGAGAGTAATCATGACAGTCAGCGCGCAGAACCTGGTATGGATCGACATGGAGATGACGGGTCTCGACCCCGAAGAGAACGTGGTACTGGAGATCGCCACCATCGTCACCGACAAGGACCTGAACGTGCTGGCCGAAGGGCCGGTCATCGCCATTCACCAGAGCGACGAAGAGCTGGCCAAGATGGACGAGTGGAACGTCAACACCCATACCAACAGTGGTCTGGTGGCCCGGGTCAAGGCGAGCCAGCATGACGAGGCGAAAGCCGTTGCCGAGACCCTCGCGTTCATTCGCCAGTGGGTGCCGGAGCGCACCAGCCCGCTGTGCGGCAACAGCATCGGTCAGGATCGCCGCTTCATGGTCAAGCACATGGCTGATCTGGAAGCCTTCTTCCACTACCGCAACGTCGACGTCAGCACCATCAAGGAGCTGGTACGCCGCTGGCAGCCGGAGTTGCTGGATCAGTTCAAGAAGAGCGGCACCCACCAGGCGCTGGACGACATCCGCGAATCCATCGCCGAGCTGCAGTTCTATCGCAGCCACGTCTTCAAGATCTGATTCCCCGGCAAGGGTTTGTCATGCGCTGGC
Source organism: Aeromonas sp. 603757 (assembly GCF_049171255.1). NCBI lineage: Bacteria > Pseudomonadati > Pseudomonadota > Gammaproteobacteria > Aeromonadales > Aeromonadaceae > Aeromonas > Aeromonas sp. 603757. The sequence goes on from NZ_JAAKOE010000029.1 coordinate 37,911, forward strand.
TGCTAAAATCGACAGTTCGGCCAGCTTTTGAGCGAACGCGCGCAACCAGACAAAAAAGCCCTTGCAATTGGAAGGACTGCTCTTATAATTCGGCTCCCGTACAGTAGCGCAAGCAACCAAATGCTGTACGGCTTGTTTTAAGGTAGTTGCGGGAATAGCTCAGTTGGTAGAGCACGACCTTGCCAAGGTCGGGGTCGCGAGTTCGAGTCTCGTTTCCCGCTC
>NZ_JAAKOE010000030.1:0-33051 GCF_049171255.1 Aeromonas sp. 603757
GGTGGAGCAGCTCGGTAGCTCGTCGGGCTCATAACCCGAAGGTCGTCGGTTCAAATCCGGCCCCCGCAACCAACTTTCTGTACGTTCCCTTCCTGCATTGCCAATCATTGAACAATCCTTCTTGATGCTCGTCACCATCTGGTTATTGCTGCTATTTCTGACGCTTTTTCAAGACCAAAACTGGTCGTATCAACCATTTGTTGGGTATCATCAGGTATCTCTTCATGGATGAGGCACGCGCCTGTGATCACTCCCTTCACCTATCTTCCTCCTGCTATTGAAAGCCGTGATGCCACGCTGGCCGAAGCCCTTGCCCAAGGGCTGCCGTTGCAACTGCTGCTGATCGCCGAAGAGCAGAAGGAGTCCTTGCTTTCGCTCCCCGCCCTTGCGGGTCTCCAGACCCAGCTTGCGCTGGGGAAAAAAGCGCCCTTGACCCTGATGCATGGCAATACCCTGTTGCAGGTGATGTTTGTGGCCGGCAGTGTGACGCGGGATCACCGCCTCTATAAACAGATCAGAGGCTGGATTGCTCCTCTTTCTGGGCTTAATGTGGAGCGGCTCGGGCTGCATCTGGAAGGTTTTTCTCCCTCCGAGCGAGTGATGCTGGCCGAAGTGATGTTGTCGGCCCTGCTTGCCGCCAATATTTCGTTGCCCACCAGCAAGCGCCGTAGTGAAAGCAGCTGGAGCTATCAGCAGATCAAGGTTTCACCCGCGGTGGTGCTGGACTTGGCACGCCTTTACAGCGAAGCGGGGGGCAACGGGCTGGCTCGCCATCTGGCGGTGTTGCCTGCCTCCGAGCTGACGGCCGCCAGCTATCGCGAGTTTGTCAGCAAGCTGGCGCAAGATGAGGGGTGGCAGTGCCATCACTATGATCAGGCGCAGCTGGCCGAGCTGGGGGCGGGGGCGTTTCTGGCTGTTGCTCGTGGCTCGGAAGACAATCAGGGGGCCATGGTCAAGCTCAGCTACTACCCACCCAAGCCGGTGCGACGCATTGCGTTGGTGGGCAAGGGGATCTGCCATGACTCAGGTGGCTATAACCTCAAGGTTTCCGGCAGCATGTATGGCATGCATCTCGATATGGGGGGCAGTGCGGTGGCGCTGGGTACCCTTTATGCCATCAGTCGGGCTCAGCTGCCCTATGAGGTTCACTGCTGGTTGGCGATTGCCGAGAATCATATCGGTCCCCAGGCTTATCGTCCGGGTGAAGTGGTGACGGCGATGAATGGTCTCACCATCGAAGTGGTGGATACCGATGCGGAGGGACGAATGGTGCTGGCCGATACCCTGACGATGGCGGCGCAGGATACCCCAGATCTGCTGATCGATTATGCGACTCTGACCGGCGCTTGCAAGCGGGCACTGGGCAGTCGCTATAGCGGCGTCTTTACCAATCGCCACGAATGGCTGGCATCGCTGGTCAATCTGGGTCAGCGCAGCGGTGAACGAGTCTGGCCCTTCCCGCTTGATGACGATTACGACGACAACATCGAGAGCGAGTGGGCCGATCTGTTGCAATGTGCGCCGGGCAGTTCGCCGGATCACATTGATGCGGCCCGTTTCCTCGCCCACTTCGTGCCAGAGCAGACCCCCTGGCTGCACTTCGACCTGAGCGGTTTTCGCAACAAGGGGGGCAATGGGGTGGTCTCCAGCGAAGTGACCGGCTTTGGCGTGCGTCTCACGCTGGATCTGCTGGCCAGCCCGCTTGGCAGAGTTGGTCGCCAAGCCTCTGAACAATCTGAATGATAACAAGGAATTCTGTGAAACAACCAAGCTATGACTGGGTGCTGTTCGATTTGGATGAAACCCTGCTCGATTTTCCGGTCGCCTCTGCGCTGACGCACACCTTGCAGATCTATGGCGTACAGGCTGATGACGCCAGCATGGCGCAGTACCACGCCCTCAACCACGGGCTCTGGCAGCAGTACAACGACGGCGAGATCGATGCAACGGCGTTGCAACAGACCCGCTTCTCCCTCTTTGCCCAGCAGGTTGCCGCCGATCCCATGGCGATGAACAACACCTTTCTGGAGCAAATCATTGCCCTTAGCATGCCTCTTGAAGGGGTGGTCGAGACCCTGCAGCAGCTGCGCAGCAAGGTGCGGATGGGGATCATCACCAATGGTTTCAGCGTACCCCAGCGGGGACGGCTCGGCAAACTGGGCTGGAGCGAGTGGTTCGAGCCGCTGGTGATCTCCGACGAGATCCGGGTGACCAAGCCGGCGCCAGCCATATTCCAGCACACCCTCTCCCTGATGGGGCAGCCAGATCCGGCCCGGGTGCTGATGGTGGGGGATAACCCGAAAACCGATATTGCCGGGGCGGCGGCGCAGGGGCTGGCGACCTGCTGGTACAACCCGGCGCGGCAAGCGGGCGAGTGCGATGCCACACACGAAATCCACCACTTCGCCCACCTTGCCGACATTGTGCTGGGACGCTGATAGCCAGGCTTAACCATCACGTTATCGGTGACCAAATCGTCCTGGCAAGTTGCAACCAGGGCTGTTTGAGACAGGATTGGGTTTGCTTGAGACTGTAAGGGGAGCAGATGCTCCCCTTACTTATGAGTGTTTTCCTGTGAATGCAGGGATCTGAACTGGTAGCGATCGAGGATCTGCTGATAGTCGGGACTCTGTTTCAATTTATCGATAGCCTGATTGATCCGCTGCAGTTGCGCTTCTGTGGTGCTCTCTTTGCTCAGCATCAGGTGAACTGGTGTCTGTTCGATATGCAGCAGAATATACAGCTTGTCCTGCACGCCATCCTTACCCTGCCACTCCTGCAGTCCGTGGGGATCCAGAATAAACCCCTGGATCCGTCCCCCTTGCAACATCTTCAGCAGCTGATCCAGCCGCAGGCGCATCTGCAGACGGGGCTGCAGCTCGGGCCTTGCCATCAACTGGCGGAAGGTATTGCCATAATCAAAGCCCTTGAGCACCCCGATATGAAAGTCAAGGGTGTTGATCAACTGCTCGAGGGTGTTGATCCCGCGCCAGCGATCGGCATCTTGCCGACGGATGACGATGGCCGTCTCCTCTTCCCGATAGGGGTGGCTGAAGCGGGCATATTGCTGCCGCTCGGCGGTGATATTGGCTGACATGGCCAGTTGAACCGTGCCGAATTTCAGCTCGTGCAGCACGCGAGCCCAGGGCATTTCACTGAATTTGGCCTGATAACCGGCCCGCAGGAAGATGGCGTTGAGCAGCTCCACATCCAGTCCACGGAGCTGTTGCTGTTCAGTGCGATAACTGAAGGGCTGCCAGTCGACCCAGCCCACGACCAATGACTCCTGTGCCGTAGCCTGGCAACACAAACACCATAACAACAAGAGTCTGTACACAACGCATACCCTCGAACAGGCTGATACGGTGAGTATTGGACAGGAACGACGGAGTAACCAGTGCTGAGGGTTGAGCGGATGCACAGATGTGCATCCCTCACAGTTCGTGGGCGTGGAATCCCTTGCGATAGCGGGTTTCACAGCGCGGGCAGCGTTGCAGGGTCGGATCCTGTTCCAGCTGTTCGATGGAAAGCGGCTCTTCACAATCGGAGCAGAGGCCATAGAGGCCGAGATCCATCTGGCAGAGTGCCGCATCGATCCGCTTGAGGCGGGCCACGCTCTGCTCAACCTTCGGCAGATCCAGCCGGCTGGTCAGTTCCACCAGTTGATCCTGCTCGCAGTGACCGACCTGTTCGGCCCACTCGTCACGGCGGCAGGCTTTGAGCTGACCGATCAGCGTTTCTCTTACTTGGGCCCAGTCTGACAGCAGGCGATTACGCCAGACAGTCAACTGTGCTTGCGTCATTTCACACACATTATCCCCCACAGGACAGACGACAGATTCGGGGCAGTATAGGGATCCGATAACTCTATCAAGATGATATGCGTCAAGTTAAACGTGGTTAGCCGTGGCTTTTGGCTGCTTGCAGCAGGGCATCGCGGATGGGAGCCGTCTCTTTGAGCACCCGGATCTCCTGAAACAGCAGGTCCGCTTCGGGATATTCCCGCTTGAGATAGCTGAACCACTGCTTGATGCGGCTGGGGTAGTAGTCGGCTTTTTCGCTGGCCAGATCCTGCTCGGTATAGCTCACCATCAACTGCAGTACCTCGGCCCAGCTCATGTGCGGGCAGCCGGTTTTCATCACGTTGGCCAGATTGGGTAGGGAGATGGCGCCGCGCCCGACCATCAGGGCATCGCAACCCGAGACCCTGGCGCAGGCGAGGGCATCTTTATGATCCCAAATCTCGCCGTTGGCGGTGACGGGGATAGGCAGGGCGCGGCGAATGGCGTCCACATATTCCCAGTGGGCGGGGGCCTTGTACCCTTCGCGCTTGGTGCGGGCATGAACGGCCAGCTCGTTGGCGCCCCCATGAAAGACCGCCTGAGCGTTCTCCAGATAGAGATCCTTGTCGTCGTAACCGAGGCGAATTTTGGCGCTCACCGGCAGATGGGCGGGCACCGCCTCGCGCACCGCCTTGACGATGCGATAGATGGTCTCGGGCTCTTTGAGCAGCACCGCACCGCCCTTGCTCTTGTTGACCGTAGGGGCGGGACAGCCGAAGTTGAGATCGACGCCGGGGGAGCCCAGCTCGATGGCGCGCACGGCGTTCTCGGCCAGCCACTCGGGGTGTTGGCCCAGCAGTTGCACCCGCACCGGGGTGCCTGCGCGGGTTTTGCCATCTTGCAGCAGTTCAGGGCAGAGGCGGTAGAACACCTTGGCGGGCAGCAGCTGATCTACGACCCGGATAAACTCGCTCACGCAGAGATCGTAATCATTGACGGAGGTGAGTACCTCCCGCATCAGGTGATCCAGTACCCCCTGCATGGGGGCCAAAATAACGCGCATAACGGCTTTCCGACGAGAGTGGCAAGAAAAAAGAGCGCAGATTGTAGTGGGGTTGCGGCCCGCTGTCAGCACCCGCTCAAACTCTGTTAGGCTAGAGGGAGATAAATCACGCAAGGAGAAGGAATGAAGCGTTGGTGTCTGATGGCGCTCGGGTGGCTGGCATTTGCCACCGGTATCGTGGGCATTGTGCTGCCCCTGTTGCCGACTACCCCCTTCATGTTGCTGGCTGCCGCCCTGTTTGCCCGCTCATCGCCCCGTTTTCATCGCTGGCTGTTGACCCATCCCTGGTTTGGCCCGCCCATCGTCGATTGGCAGCAGTATCGCGGCATTCGTCGTCAGGCCAGACGGCGCGCCATTATCTTCATTTTGCTCACCTTTTCGGTGTCGCTGGCGGTGGTGCCACTGCTGTGGGTCAAGGGGCTGCTGGTTGTCATAATGGTGATCCTGCTCACCTGGTTAATGCGCCTGCCGGTGCTGGAGCCAGTTGCAATGGTGAAGTGAAGTCCCTAAGCTATTGCAGCAATAATGCTATGGAGTCGGCCTGTCATTTTTGCGTGACAGGCTTTTTTATTTCCCGCAGAAGGGAATTGAGAAAAAATGGCCACCCCTGGGTCAAAAAAATAAGCGGTCAACACATGAATCCGGAAACCCTGAAATTTATCGAAGCAAGCATCAAGACCATTCCCGACTATCCGAAGCCGGGCATTCTGTTTCGTGACATCACCAGCCTGATCGAGAACGCCGAGGCCTTCAAGGCCACCATCGATCTGCTGGCCAATCATTATCGTGATCAAGGGATCACCAAGATTGTTGGCACCGAAGCTCGCGGCTTCATCTTTGGCGCGCCGGTTGCCTATGCCATGGGGCTGGGCTTCGTGCCGGTCCGCAAGCCGGGCAAGCTGCCGCGCGAAGTGATCGAGGAGTCCTATGCCCTCGAGTACGGCACCGACACCCTGCAACTGCACACCGATGCCATCGTGCCTGGTGACAAGGTGCTGGTCGTGGACGATCTGCTGGCGACCGGTGGTACCGTTGATGCGACCGTCAAGCTGATCCGCCGTGCCGGTGGTGAAGTTGCCGATGCGGCCTTCATCATCTCCCTGCCGTCTCTGGGTGGCGATGCCCGCCTGACTGCTGCTGGCATCAAGGTAGTCTCACTGGTCGAGCTGGCCGGCGAGTAATGCCTCTTCGGCCCGATCCTCTGCATCGGGCCTGCATTGAACCGGTGCCCGTGCGGGCATCGGTTTGAAAATCAAGCGATCCCTCCCGCTCTCACCGATAGCCGATACAGCCAGCCCGCCATTTGTGTTAGCATCCGGCATCAATGCCCTGTCTTCCCTGCATGATGGATTTATGAGCTATCAGGTTCTGGCGCGTAAATGGCGCCCCCATACGTTTGAACAAGTGGTAGGCCAGCAACATGTGCTGACCGCCTTGACCAACGCCCTGGATCAGGGACGGCTGCATCACGCCTATCTGCTGAGCGGTACCCGTGGGGTCGGCAAGACCACCATCGCCCGTATTCTGGCCAAGAGCCTCAACTGCGAGCAGGGGATCAGCAGCCACCCGTGCGGCGTCTGCGATACCTGCCGCGAGATCGATCAGGGCAACTTTGTCGACTTGCTGGAGATTGACGCGGCGTCCCGCACCAAGGTGGAAGATACCCGCGAGCTGCTCGACAACGTGCAGTACCGCCCGGCCCGAGGCCGCTTCAAGGTCTACCTCATCGATGAAGTGCACATGTTGTCGCGTCACAGCTTTAACGCGCTGCTGAAAACCCTGGAAGAGCCCCCCCCCTATGTGAAGTTTCTGCTGGCCACCACGGATCCGCAGAAGCTGCCCATCACCATTCTCTCGCGCTGTCTGCAGTTTCATCTGAAGAGTCTGGATCAGACCCAGATCGCCAAGCAGCTCGAATGGGTGCTGGATCAAGAGGGGCAGCCCTTCGAGCCACGCGCCCTGCTGGCCCTGGCCAAAGCCGCCGACGGCAGTATGCGCGATGCCCTGAGCTTGACCGATCAGGCGCTGGCCCACGGCAATGGCAGCGTGCGCCTCGAGAGTGTGCTGGCGATGCTGGGCACGCTCGATCACCGCCATCTGCACCAGCTGCTGGAAGCCATTTTGCGGCAAGATGCCCCCGCGACTATGGCCAAGATCACCGAGATCGCCACCCTGGGCCCCGATTTTGATCAGCTCCACGCCGAGCTGGAAGGTTTGCTCCATCGCATCGCCATGGCACAGCTGCTGCCTGCCAGTGTGCAGGAGCAGGGGGCGGATGCCGATGCCCTGCTGCAACTGGCCAAGGCGATGAGCCCGGAAGAGGTGCAGCTCTGCTACCAGATCGTGCTAGGTGGCCGTAAAGATCTGCCCTGGGCCCCCGATGGCCGCACCGCGCTGGAGATGACTTGCCTGCGGATGCTTGCCTTTTCGCCAAGGCGCGATGCCCTGCATCCGGCCAGCCTCACCGCGCTGCCCCCGTCAATGACGAGCAGTGCGGCGAGCAGCGCTACTTCGATTGCCTCTTTGCCGGGAAAGCGCCCGGCCGCTGAATCGGCCGCAGTGGCACCGATCAGCGGCGCCGTGCCTGCACCGCTAGCCAGCCCTGTTGCCAGCACGCCTGTTGCTACCAGTGCAGTGCCCGCGGTTGATGTCTCCTTGCCTGCGATGACGGATGATATCGGCAACCCCGCCGACAGCGAGGAGGAGGCGCAAGCCGCCGAGCTGTTCAGCCAGCAGGATGAGTTGCTGCGCGAGGCTGCGGGCATGGGGTATCAACCCGAGCCCGCGTTGCCCCATGCGCAGCCTGATGTGCCAGCGCACTCAGCCGAACAACCCGCCGATGCTGATGATCGAGCGCCTTACGCAGCCGATACGGACTATTCCCGTGGCGAGTCGCCGACTGCCAGCATCCAGCCCGCACTAGAGCCGACAACCGCGCCGGTTAGCGCACCTGAAGCTGTTTCAGCGGTATCGAGCATGCAGAGCCTGCTTGGCAAGCGAAACATGCTGCGCAGCCGCCAGCGTGGTCAGGATGCCCCGGCAGCGCCCGCACCGCGCGCAGTGCCGGTTGCGCCAGCTCGTCCTGTCGCGCCCGCTGTTGCTCCAGTCGTCACCCAGCAACCTGCTCCGGTCAGCCAACCGGCCGGGCAGGGGATGGCGACGATGGGTCACTATGATGATCTGCTGCCAGTGGATCTCTATGGCGACAGTTACGAGCCGCAGGGTGACAACGGGGAATACGAGGAGTACCTCAATCAGGGCTTTGCCGAGCAGACTCCGGTGATGAGCCACGCCCCTGTCACGGCACCGGCCCAGCCAACCGATCTGCCACCTTGGGATCTCGACGGGCAGCCGAGCTATCGACCCGGTGAGCGCAGCGCTGCGGCGCCAGCGGTGACGCCCACCCCAGCGACCCAGCCGCCCGTTGCCAGCACGGCGGTGGCTGCTGCCCCTGTGACGCAGGATGAACCCTCTCAGCCAGTGATGGAGACCATCGACTGGGATGAGCTAGAGAGCGACAGCGAGCCGCAAGAGGGGGAGGCGACACGTCTGATTCCCTCCTCGCTGCTCAATGGTTGCGGCGACCCTTGGGCCGAGTTGATCGCTCACACTCAGGTGGGAGGGCGGCTGCGCCAGCTGGCCATCAACTCGGTGATGACGCGGGAAGGGGACAAGGTACTGCTAACCCTCAAGCCCGAGCAGCGCCATCTGGTGAGCGACAAGGCGCGCGCCGATCTGGCCGAGATCATCGGGCCAGTGCTGGGTCAACCGGTGCAGGTCGAGGTAACGCTCGGTGTGGTGCCTGACCAGGAGACCCCCCTCGAGATCGAGCACCGCCTTTATCTCGGGGTGCGCGAGCAGGTGACCCGGGATCTGGAGCAGGATCCCAACGTGCAGTTTTTAGTTCAGCGGTTTGGTGCCGTGCTCCATCACGAGAGCATCGAGCCCCTCAACCGCTAAATTCCGTGGCCGGGAGCTCGCTTCCGGTTGAAAAGCAGTTTGGCTGTCCCCATCTAGGACAGACAAGCCCACAGCCCGGCGCTGGATGCCGGATTTCAAGACGAGAGACGACATATGTTTGGTAAAGGTGGAATGGGGAACCTGATGAAACAGGCCCAACAGATGCAAGAGCGTATGCAGAAAGCGCAGGAGCAGCTGGCTCAGATGGAAGTGACCGGTGAAGCCGGTGCTGGCATGGTCAAGGTCACCATGACCGGTAGCCACAGCGTCCGTCGCATCGAGATCGACCCCTCCCTGATGGAAGATGACAAGGAGCTGCTGGAAGATCTGGTTGCCGCCGCTTGCAACGATGCCGTGCGTCGTGTGGAAGAGCAGAACAAGGCCAAGATGGGCGAGCTGACTGGTGGCATGCAACTGCCGCCAGGCTTCAAGATGCCCTTCTAAGGCGACTCTCCCCGCGCATTCTTGCTCCCTTGTCGCTGGCCATTCGGGTTACGGCAAGGGGGACGGCCGAGAGACCCAAAGACGCAGCGTTATTGCTCAGGCGATACGCTGCGTTTTTTTATGGGCGCCATGCTGGCGCGGGCGGGCTCTAACTCTCCCTTCTGCGGAGAGGTTGCTACAGAGCAGGCCGATTGCGCCATGAAACGCAGCGCCTTGTATAGGCGGCACTATTTGTCGATACCCGCTATCGGATATCCCGGTTTGGCGTGGCCGGGCGGGAGCGGCATAATGGCGGCTTGCCGTATCGAGGAGATTGTATGAAATATATCGGAGCCCACGTCAGTGCGGCCGGCGGGGTGGAGAATACCATCGCCCGTGCCCAGGCCATCGGGGCCAACGCGTTTGCCCTCTTTACCAAGAATCAACGTCAGTGGCAGGCGGCCCCCTTGTCGGATGCCACCATCCGTGCCTTCAAGGCGGCTTGTGACAAGGCCGGTTTTCTGCCGGAGCAGATCCTGCCCCACGACAGCTATCTCATCAATCTGGGCCACCCGGATCCCGATGGTCTGGCCAAATCCCGCGATGCGTTTCTCGACGAGATGAAGCGCTGCGAGCAGCTGGGGCTCTGTTATCTGAACTTCCACCCCGGTAGCCATCTCAAGCAGATCCCTGAGGCGGCCAGCCTCAAGTTGGTGAGCGAGTCCATCAACTGGGCGCTGGAGCGAAGTGAAGGGGTGACGGCGGTGATCGAGAATACCGCCGGGCAGGGGACCAACCTCGGCTGGTCGTTCGAGCACCTTGCCACCATCATCGAGGGGGTGGAGGACAAGAGCCGGGTCGGGATCTGTTTCGATACCTGCCACGCCTTTGCCGCCGGCTACGATCTGCGCACCGCCGAGAGCTGCGCTGCCGTCTTTGCCGAGTTCGACCGCACGGTGGGTTTTCATTATCTCAAGGGGATGCATATCAACGGCGCCAAGTGCACCTTCGGTAGCCGGGTCGATCGCCACCACAGCTTGCGGGAGGGCAATCTGGGGGAGGCGGTATTCCACCACATCATGAACGATGATCGCTTCGATCGCATTCCGCTGATCCTCGAGACCATAGACGAGTCTATCTGGGGCGAGGAGATCAGCTGGTTGCGCAGTCTGGCGAAATGATACTCAGAAGAGAATCAAAGAGAGGGAGCCGTGGCTCCCTCTCTGCTTTTTCCGTTATTGGCGAGCGGGCCTGCCAGCGGCGCTCCGAGCGGGCGTTACTCTGCGCGGCTCACTTCGGCATTGTTCACTTGAGCCCGGCAGAAGTGGATAAAGTGGCGCAGGGAGGTGGAGTGGTACTTCTGCTTGTGCCAGATAAGGGAGAGCTGGCGCGGGAAGCGGCGAGAGAGGGGCAGGGCGATCAGCCGCCCATCTGCCAGGCGATCCGAGGCTGCCAGCCGGGAGATAAAGGAGATACCAAGCCCCTTCTCCACCGCCAGCATCACCGCCTCCAAGGTGTTGAGTTCAAGCCCTGGTTGCCAGCGGGGCAGCTCGGGCTGGATCTGCTGGATAAACTGCTCGCGACTGCCCGATTGTGCTTCACGCAATACCCAGGTCTCGCCCCCCAGTCGGGAGAGGGAGAGCTCCTTCTTGTTGGCAAGCGGGTGACCGGGTGGGGCCACCACCAGCATCTCGTCCTGCAGCCAGGGTTCGGCGAGCAGGTCGGGGTGGTGGTTCTCCCCCTCGATCAGTGCCATATCCAGCTCGAAGTTGGCCAACGCATGGCAGAGCAGGTGAGTGTTGTTGATGGTCACCTTGGGGGGGAGCCCCAGCTCCTGTTTGCTGCTGGCGAGCAGGGTGGGGAGCAGGTAGTTGCCGATGGTCTGGCTGGCACCAAGGCGCAGTTGGCCGCTCGGCTCGGCATCGGGGCTGAACAGGTTCTCGATATCTTGCATCCGTGTCAGCAGCTCTTCGGCGGCCGGTTGCAGCAGGCGCCCCTCGTTGTTGAGCTGCAATCTGGGGTGAATGCGGTCAAACAACGGGGTGGAGAGCTGGCGCTCCAGCTCCTGTAGCGACTGGGAGACGGCCCCCTTGCTCAGGCAGAGCTCGTTGGCGGCAAGGCCAAGGTTTCCATAACGGGCAATGGTGGCGAACACTTTCAGCTGCTGCAGGGTCAGTTTCATCGTGTTTGGTTTTCCTGAATGATTGATTTAATTCATTTAGATATCGTAAACGATAAGGGACCATTATCCTATCGCCATAGTCATCAATAGAAAGGTGTCATCATGATCGCAAGAACCCGTAAATCACTGGCTGCCGCCCCAACCCCCATGGCGGGTCTGGCGCTGGGCATCGCCAGCCTTGGTTGGTGTTGGGAAAATGCCGGTCACTTCGATGGCCGGATGCAACTGCTGGGTGCTGCCATTGCGGCCGTGCTGCTGGTGATCCTGACCTTCAAGTTTCTGCTTCACCCCCGCCTGCTGTTGCTGGATCTCGCTCACCCCGTGGTGGGCAGTGTGGTACCGACCTATGCCATGGGCACCATGGTGGTCTCCAAAGCGCTCGGTATGATTGCGCCGCAAGCGGGCGAGGCCCTCTGGCTGTTTGCCGTGGCGGTTCATCTGCTGTTCCTGGCCACCTTTATCTGGCATCGCGCCAAAGAGTTTGAAATCCACCACATGGTGCCGAGCTGGTTCGTGCCGCCGGTGGGGATCATCGTGGCTGACGTCGCCTTCCCGGGTGGTCAGTTTGCCCCGCTGGCCAACGGTCTGCTCTGGTTCGGGATCATCTGCTACGGCTTGATGCTGCCGCTGATGCTCTACCGCCTGATCTTCAGCCATGAAGTGCCGGATGCCGCCAAACCGACCATTGCCATTCTGGCTGCCCCTGCCAGCCTCTCTCTGGCCGGTTACCTGACTGTCAGTCAGGAGCCGTCACTGCTGCTGGTGGCCGTGCTGTTGGGGATCGCCATCCTGATGACCGGCATCATCTATCTGGCCTTCATCAAACTGCTGCGTCTGCCCTTCTCGCCGGGTTATGCCGCCTTCACCTTCCCGCTGGTGATCGGTGCCACCGCTCTGTTCAAAGTGGCTCATCTGGTTGAAGGGTTTGCGCAAGGGAGTCACTACGTCGAGCAGATCAGACTGCTGGCTCACTTCGAGCTGGGGGTGGCTACCGTGATCGTCGGGTATGTGGCACTGCGTTACCTGATGTTTTTTCTGCCGCAGCGTAATACCGAAATGAATAACGGCATGGCTCGCCAAGGGGCTCACCGATAAACCTTGATGATGTGACATCGGGAAATGGATAAGCAGTGCGCTCCGAGAGCGACGGGATAAACGACCAGTCATACGATGGATGGACAAAGAGCCTCCACCCTGGTTGTGTAACGAGCAAAATGCCCCGCAGTGCGGGGCATTTTTTTATGGTTTTTTGATGTGGCGCCCGTGGCGGGCTATTTGACATGGATTTAACTGGTATTACCTGTCAGGACGACTACAATGCAGCACCACTTTTTCGCTCGACCCCGATACATGTCGTCCCAAGATCCCGTATTTGACTCCTCTTTTGAAGCCCGTTTTCTGCATCCCCGCTACTGGTTCAGCTGGCTGGCGCTCGGTGTGCTGATGCTGCTGGCCTTTGTGCCGGTGCGATTGCGCGACCGTTTGGCCGAAGCCTTGGCACCGCTGGTGTTTCGTATCTCGAAAAAACAGATCTATATCGCCAGAACCAATCTGGAGATCTGCTTCCCGGACAAGAGCCCGGAAGAGCGGGATGCCATTGCACTGACCTCGATCCGGGTCGGCCTCAAGAGTCTGTTGGGATTTGGCGAGTTCACCATGCGCAGTCAGCGTTATCTGATGAGCCGGATGCAGGTGATCGGTTGGGAGCATATCGAGGCGGAGCGGGCTGCCGGTCGTCCGGTGATCCTGGTGGTGCCCCATACCTGGCCGGTGGATGCCGCCGGTTACTGCTTCACCCAGCGCGGGGTGCCCATGTGCACCATGATGAAACGGGCACGCAATCCGGTGTTTGACTGGCACCTCAACCGTGCACGGGCCAAAAACGGTTGCCGCGTTTACGAGCGCAGCGCCGGGATCAAGGCGGTGATCAGAACCATCAAGAGTGGTCGCAGCTTCTTCTACCTGCCGGATCAGGATCACGGTCGCGAGAAGAGCATCTTTGCTCCCTTCTTCGGCCACCCCAAGGCGACCCTGCCAGCCTTGCCCCGTCTGGTTCAGGTCAGCGGCGCCAAGGCGGTGCCGCTGCTCGCCTGCTATGACGAAGCGAACCACTGTTACCGGCTTGAGATAGATGCCCCGTTTGACAACTATCCCACCGAGGATGTGATGGCCGATACCTGTCGGATGAACGATATGGTGCAACAGCAGCTGACGCGCCATCCGGGCCAGTACATGTGGTTCCTCAAGATCTTCGATACCCGTGAAGATCAGGAGGGGCCGGATGGCCTCTACGAGGCGGGGATCCAGCGGATCCGCAAGGGATTGTCGCCCCACGGCTGACCCTGAATTAAGATTGATTGAAATGGCCCCAGGTGGGCCATTTTTTATGATAACTAGTCTGATCTGTGCCTTGCAGGTCGATAGCAAGCCTCCTCAGGGTAGAAAAAAATGTCAGGATAATTACAATAACCGCTTGTTTTTGATGACTTGATGGTCGCCATGTCTGCGTTAGATCCGGTATTTGATACCTCATTTCATAGCCGCCTGCTGCATCCCAAATGGTGGGGCAGCTGGTTCGCACTGGGCCTGCTCTCCCTGCTGGCATTTACTCCTGCGAGGTTGCGGGATCGCTTTGCCGATCTGGTCTCACCGACCCTGCTGCGTTTTTCGAAAAAGCAGGCCTATATTGCCGATACCAACCTCAAGATCTGCTTTCCAACGCTGGATGCCGCCGCACGTCAGGCGCTGCTGCTCAAATCGATCCGGGTCGGGCTCAAGACCTTTATGGGCTTTGGCGAGCTCAGTTGGCGCAGCAAGGCGCGCCTGACCCGCCGCGTCAAGGTGAGCGGCTGGGAGCATGTGCAAGCGGAGCAAGCTGCGGGCCGTCCGGTGATCCTGGTGGTGCCTCATACCTGGGCGGTCGACATGATTGGCCGCTACTTCTCCATGATGGGCATCGAGATGTGCACCATGATGAAGAGCCCGAAAGATCAGGTTTTTGACTGGTACATCAACCGCGAGCGGGCCAAAGGGGGCAAGGTCTATGAGCGCAGTGTCGGTATCAAGCCGGCGATCAAGTCGATCCGCGCTGGCGCCAGTTTTTTTTATCTGCCGGATCAGGATCACGGCCGTGAGGCGAGCGTGTTTGTTCCCTTCTTCGGTCGTCCCAAAGCAACCCTGCCAGCGTTGCCCAAGCTGGTGAAACTGACTGGTGCCAGAGCCGTGCCCATCTTCGCCAGCTATGACGAGGATGAGGGATGCTATCTGCTGGAGATCGAGCCGCCGTTTGACCCTTATCCCACCGCCGATCTGCTGGCAGACGTCAACGCCATGAACCGGGTGGTGGAGATGCAGGTGGCGCGCCATCCCGAGCAGTACATGTGGTTTCTCAAGATCTTTGAAACCCTGGAGCATCAGGAGGGGGATGACGGACTCTATGAAGCGGGGATCCAGCGTATTCGTCAGGGCTTGCCGCCCGAACCTTGAAAATTGGCCCGCATGCGGGCCAATTTTGTTGGCAGAGGAGCCTTTCGTATTTGGTCTGTTGCGGGTGGTTTTTAAGGCGAACGGGTGGACAAAAACAGCGCAAACAGAGGATAACAGGGTGTCTTATGACAGGGAGAGGCAAGTGAGCGTGCGCGGAGCTATCTTCGAGAGCGGAAATAGGGTAAAAGGGCGGCCATGAAAATTCCAAATCGAATCCAACCCCTGGTGGATGACGGCCTGGTCGATGACGTCATCAGCCGGCTGATGAGCGGCAAAGAGGCCGACGTCTATGTGGTGCGCTGCGGCGACGAGATCCGCTGCGCCAAAGTCTATAAAGAAGCGTCCAAGCGCAGCTTCAAGCAGGCCGTGGTCTATCAGGAAGGCCGCAAGGTGCGCGGCAGTCGCGATGCTCGCGCCATGGAGAAGGGCTCCAAGTACGGCCGCAAACAGCATGAAGAGGTGTGGCAGAACACCGAGGTCGACGCCCTGTTCAAGCTGGCGGCGGCCGGTGTGCGGGTGCCGCAGCCCTATGTCTGCCTCGATGGCGTCCTCTTGATGGAACTTATCACCGATGAGGATGGCAATGTCGCGCCGCGCCTCAACGATGTGGCGCTTACCCCCGAGCAGGCGGTCATCGACCATGCCAAGGTGATCCGTTACGTGGTGAGGATGCTCTGCGCCGGTCTTATCCACGGCGATCTCTCCGAGTTCAATGTGCTGGTGGATGAACAGGGCCCCGTCATTATCGACCTGCCCCAGGTGGTGGATGCCGCCGCCAACAACCAGGCCAAGGCGATGCTGGAGCGGGACGTCAACAACATGCGCAACTACTACGGCATGTATGCCCCCGAGCTGCTCAAGACCCGCTACGCCCGGGAGATGTGGGCCCTGTATGAAGATGGCAAACTGACCCCCGACAGCGAGTTGACCGGCTTGTTCGAGGAGAGCCGCGAGCAGGTGGATCTCGATTCTGTATTGCACGAGATCGAGAGCGCCCAGGAGGAGGCACTGGCTCGTCAGGCCAGGATGAAGGCCGAAGAGGAAGACAGCTACTGATCTTGTTGGTGGCCGTGGTCAATGGAAAAAGAGCGCCTAGTGGTGCTCTTTTTTATTGTCTGCCGCACAGCCCTGGCCTCTTGGCCGGGGCCAGCCGGTAAAACCGGACCCAGCAGAGATCGCCGGTATGATAGCGGCGATCCAGCCATTGTCCATCTGCAGCTTCAATGACCTTGAGCGAGGCGGGATTTGTCTTGTCACAGCTGATGAGCACAGGTTCGCTGAGCACATGGCGCTGCACTCAACCGAGCAGGATGCGGGCGGCACCTTCACCCCGGCGGGTGGGATGGTCTCGTAATCGATATAGCCAAGCCACTGGTGGGTGGCTTGGCTTGTCGCCGTGGCGCAGGCGCAAGGTGGCGAGGAGCGCTTCCCCTTCGAGGGCAAAATAGGTGGTGGTCGGTAGGTAGCCCGGCGGCAGATGCAGGCCATTGGCATGGGCGAGCAACTCCTGCAGCCACTGAGTCGAGCCGAATTGCGCCACCTGATAGAGCGGCAACCCGGCGGCGCCACATTCGGCCTCGTAGCGGCGGTAGGCGGGGGCGTCGGTCAGCCGAGCGGCCCGGCACTCGATGAGGGGTTGCATCAGGTCTGGGTGGCCAGAGGCCACAGCGGCCAGGGTTCGCTGTGGTGTGGCTCCTGGATGCAGGCGCGCTGGCGGCCAGCCTGTTTGGCGGCATAGAGTGCCCGATCCGCGCGCGAATAGGCCTGCTCAAAGCTCTCGCCCTGCTGCAGCGAAGTGAGCCCTATGCTGAGGCTGATGGGGCCACCGGCCAGCGACCGAGTGGCGTCTGCGACCCGCTGCTGCAGGGTCTGGCAGCAGGCCGGCAGCGTTCGCGAAGTCTCCATCACCAGCAGCGCCAGCTCGTCGCCGCCAAGGCGCCCGGCTAGCCCCGCCGTCGGCAGGCTCTCCCGGATCACCCGTCCCACCGCCCGCAGCATGGCGTCGCCAGCGGGATGACCGTGGCGGTCATTGATCTGCTTGAAGTTGTCCAGATCGATCAGCAGCAGCTGGCCGGGGCTAGCCATCTCGCGGGCACGCAGGGCCACCTGGTGTTCGAAATAGTGTCTGCTGTCCAGTCCGGTCAGGGCATCCAGGTTGGCGCGCCGCTCCAGCTCGCGCTGGGTGGCGAGCAGCGCCTGCTGCTGACGGGTGTGCACCAGGCTCAGCAAAATGAAGCTGCGGGCAATGGTAAAGAGCAGGCTGAGCAGGATCACCGGGCCGAGCAGGGGATCGGTCAGGCTGGAGGCAGCCGACTCAGGCCACCACTGATGCTTGGCCATCCTGATCAGTTGCAGGGCCAGTTGCAGCGCAAGCAGCAAGATGGCAAAGCGCAGCACCCGGTAGGCGGGGGCCAACCGCTGATAGCGCCAGAGCTGCCACAGCAGCAGGCACATTTGCAGCGAGATGGCCCCGGATAGCACCACGATCCGGCTGTGTATGTCATCCTGCGGTAGCTGTGTGGCGGTGACAGCGAATAGCAGGAAGCCGGCGAGGGCAAGGAGCGGGCAGAGCCAGCCGAAACGGTCGGCCTCGCGCCGGAAGAAGTGGCGCAGCCCCCGCTCATAGAGTAGCGGGGTGGCGATGATCAGCAGATTGGTAAGCAGGATATTGGCAAGGGAGATCTCTCCCGTAAGGGGTCGCAGCAGCAGGCAGCCAAAGGCGGCGGCGATGGCCAGTTCGCTGGCCGACCAGTAGAGCAGGGAGCGCAGCTGTCGCTGGGTATGCCACAGGTAGGCGAAAATGGCCGCGACCCCGATGTGCGACAGGCTGACGAACAGCACCAGACTCAGCAACTGGGCCGAGGAAAACAGACTCTGCATCAAGGGTTTGGGCTCTTCCTGCCGGGAACGGCGCAGCGACCTCAGGGCCGGGTGACTGGGCCGGATCACAGCATGAATTGCGCCGTTGAGCAATGGTTCAAGTGATCCGGGCACGATCGCAGCAACAACCGCCACAAGAGGGCTGCTGACTCGATTAATCAGGGGCGGGGCATGACGCCGGAGCGTTTATGCTTCCCACACTCTTGGGTCAGTCAATAATGACCGGCAGCCGCATGACGTTGGCCTCCCGACCGAGGTGGGCCAGCAGGCGGCGCACATCGTCGAGGCGGATGATCAGAGTAGCGGTGTTGACCAGCGGATGGCACTGCACCTGTTCGGCCTGCCAGATGGCCTCGTCCACCACCAGCTCTACCGCTTTTTCCCTGTCGCGCACCATGGCGAGCAGGGTCACCGAGCCCGGGGTAAGGCCGAGCACCGCATCGAGCCGCTCGGGGGAGCCAAAGCTCAGCCGCTTGACGCCGAGCATGACCGCCAGCTCCTTGAGATCGACCCGGCGCTCCTCCGGACTCACCACCAGAAACAGCCGCTCGCTTTTCGGATCGCGCAAAAAGAGGTTCTTGGTCTTGGCTGCGGGCAGGTCGGGCAGCAACTTGCTCGCCTCCTCACAGGTAAACACTGGGGGATGGTCAAAGCGCTGGTAGGGGATAGCCAGCTGATCCAGCAGGGAATAGATTGCCACATAGACTCCTTTTGTCGGCGAAGAGTGGTCAGAACGGGATGGGCGGGAATAACGACCGGATCGAGCTTACCAGTTTGACCCCCGCCTCGCAGCCAGCGTGACGATTGCGAGCAGGCACTGTATGAACGTACAATAGTCCCATTCTCGGACAGCCCCTTTACGCTTCATGACTGCAACCCAGCCCACCGTACCCGCCACTCCGCCGCTCGACGGTTTTATCCTGACCCGCCACGGTCGGGACGTGCGCGGCCGCAACGGGCAGGCAGCCACCACCGAAATCGTGATGTGGCTCTGGAGCGCGCAGGGGCCGGTACGGGTGGTGGTGCCGGGACAGGAGCCGGTGTTCTTCCTGCCGCAGAGCCATATGGCAGAAGCCGCCGAGCTGTTCAAGGGGGCCGGGGTGAGCGGGCGGTTTCGCCGCCTGCCAATGCACACCTTCGACGGTCGCCCTGTGGTGGGCTGCTATTTCGCCACCCTGAGCGCCTTTCACCGCGCCATCGAGCTGCTGCTTATTCGCGGGCTGGAGCACTTTGAGGCGGATATCCGGCTGCCGGAGCGGTTTCTGATGGAGCGTTTCATCACAGCTGGTGTGCGTTTCGATGGCCGGGCGGTGAAGAAGGGCGGCAAGCAGGGCTACTGGGAGGTCAACGAGGCGCGCTGCGCGCCGCAGGCGGTGACGCCAACCCTCTCCTGGGTGTCCCTCGACGTGGAGTGCGCCATGGACGGTGCCCTCTTCTCGGTCGGCCTTTACAGCGAACAGGATGCGCGGGTCATCATGATCGGCACCTCGGAGGCGGATGCTGAGAGCTGGGGCACCCAGGTCCAGTGGGTAGAGGACGAGAGCGCCCTGCTGAGTGCGCTGGAGAGCTGGTTCAGCCAGCATGACCCCGATCTGGTGATTGGCTGGAACGTGGTCAATTTTGACTTTCGCCTGCTGCTGCGCCGCGCCGAGCTTAACAAGCGGCGGCTGCGGCTCGGGCGGGGTCGTGAGCTCTGCTTCTGGCGCTCGTCACGGGGCGATCCCCAGACCGGCAACGTCATCATTCCCGGGCGCATGGTGCTCGACGGCATCGATACCCTGAAAAGCGCCACCTGGCAGTTTGCCAGCTACAGCCTGGATGCGGTGGCGAGCGAACTGCTTGGCCGTGGCAAGGATATCGAGGATGTGGCCAATCGGGGGGAGAAGATCACCGAGCTGTTCCACTCCGACAAGGAGGCGCTGGCTCGCTACAACCTGGAAGATTGCAAGCTGGTGTGGGAGATCTTCGACTACTGCCACCTCATCCCTTTTGCCATCGAGCGCGCCTCCCTCACTGGTCTTGAGCTGGACAGAGTAGGGGGCTCGGTGGCGGCCTTTACCAACCTCTATCTGCCGCGGCTCCATCGTGGCGGCTACGTGGCCCCCAATTTGCCGGCCGACGGTGGGCTGGCGAGCCCCGGCGGCTATGTGATGGACTCCAAACCCGGTCTCTATCGCCATGTGCTGGTGCTCGATTTCAAGAGCCTCTATCCCAGCATCATCCGCACCTTCTGCATCGATCCCATGGGACTCATCGAGGGGTTGCAACACCCCGACCACGCCATTCTAGGTTTTCGCGGCGCCATGTTCTCCCGCGAGCGGCACTTTTTGCCGGATCTCATCGCCACCCTGTGGGCGGCGAGGGACAGAGCCAAGGCTGCCAGCAACAAGGCACTCTCCCAGGCCATCAAGATCATCATGAACTCCTTCTACGGGGTGCTGGGGTCGGGGGGCTGCCGTTTCTATGATCCGCGCCTAGCCTCGTCAATTACCTTGCGTGGTCACAGCATCATGCAGCAGACCCGCGAGTGGATTGAGGCGAAGGGGTTCGAGGTGATCTATGGTGACACCGACTCCACTTTTGTCCATCTGGGGCGCGAGACCAGCCCGGATGAGGCGGACGAGATTGGCCAGCGACTGGCGCAAATGATCAACGATAACTGGGCTGCACTGATCAGGCGAGAGTTCGACCTGCCGAGTTATCTCGAGATCCAGTACGAGACCCACTATCGCCGCTTTCTGATGCCCACCATCCGCGGGCTGGAGAAGGGCAGCAAGAAGCGCTATGCGGGGCTGGTTGGCAAGGCCAGTGAGGGGAGTGAACAGCTGGTGTTCAAGGGGCTCGAATCGGTGCGCACCGACTGGACCATGCTGGCCAAGCAGTTTCAGACCCGCCTCTACGAGCTGGTGTTTCACGATGAAGATCCCAGCGGCTATGTGCGCACCATGGTGGATGAGACCCGCGCCGGTCGTCACGACGATCTGCTTATCTACCGCAAACGGCTGCGCCAGAAGCTCGAAGAGTATCAGAAGAATGTGCCGCCCCATGTGCGTGCGGCGCGGCTGGCCGATGAGGAGAACCTGCGCCGCGGGCTGCCCCAGCGCTATCAGCATCGGGGCGCCATCGCCTATCTGATGACCCTCAATGGCCCCGAGCCGCTGGAGTACCGGCGCAGCGCCATCGATTACGAGCACTATATCGACAAGCAGTTGCGGCCCATTGCCGATGCCATCCTGCCCTTTATCGGCGAGTCGTTCGACCGGATCTGTGGTCAGCAGCTGGATCTTTTCTGATTGGTGCAAGTTGGCACTTTACTTCCCATGAATACTGGATAAAAATACAGTTATAAATCATGGAGAAGTTTCCTATGCGTCTTGAAATCATCATCGACAGAAAACATCAGATCCCGACCTCGACCATGGAGGCGCTGCGTCAGGAGCTGCTCAAGCAGCTTGGCGAAAAATTTCCCGACATCCATGTGCGGGTCGCGCCGGGCAGTACCATGGCCCTGACCGTCAGCCGTGCCAGCAAGGAAGACAAAGAGCTGGCCGAAGCTATGGTGCAGGAGGTGTGGGAGAACGCCGACAGCTGGATGCCGGAAGAGAACGTCGCATCCTGATCCCCATGGTCAGTGGATAATTCTGGGCGGTGGATAAATGGGCTGCGGATAAACGGGCATGCCTGCTAATGCACTGCTGATACCCATACAACAAAAAACGCAGCCAGGTGGCTGCGTTTTTTGTTGGTGGTGAGTCGCAGTGGCTTGTCTGGCTCTGGGTTGAGCCATGCCGTTACAGTCCCGCCCAGCTTTTCAGGCTCTGCTGCTGCACCCGGCGGTTGGCTTCGCGGATCTCCCCTTTGGCGCGCAGGTCGGCCAGCGCAATGGGCAGTGCGGCGCGGATCTCGGCACTGCTCATTCCGGCTTTGAGGGCCGGGTGATAGGCCATCTTGAGCAGCACATAGTCCAGCCCGGTCAAAAAGCTGTCGATGCTGTTGTCATTGAAGATGGAGGGAAACACCTTGTCCGAGTCGTTGGGCAGACCCATCACCTGGGTGAACTCCTCCACCACGCAGTCGAGAAAACGCCCCTTGGCTCTGCTGTAGTCTACCGGAATGATGATGGTGGCACGGCTGATCTCGTGTTTCGCATTGGTTGCGAAGTTGGCAAGGCAGAGCCCCTCCTTGAGCGCCATCTTGACCGATGGATCCCCCCCCATGGTGCGGTTGGCCCAGCTCTTCATCTTGCTGTAGTCGGTCATGATCAGGGTGAGGTTGGGCTTTGCGGTCACCATGCTGATGGGGTGGCCGGTGATGCGGGCCAGATGGGCCGCCTGTACCTTCACTACGTCGGCCTGCAGCGGCTTGTCACCCGATTCGTTGATAAGTTGCAGCCGGATCGGCTGCTGCCAGCGGGCAAAACGGGTCTGCCTGGCTTCGCCATACTCCCGCTCCATGGCGATGGCCATAAAGCTCTCGACCAGATAGCTGTCGCTCTGCCAGCGCTCATCGGCCAGGGCGCTGTGGCCCGCGAGCAGAAGCAGCAGCGCCAGCAGCCCGCGTGACGCGCGGCGGGGATAGGCAGCGCAGCCCAAGTTGGCCATTACCAAAGTGGCAATAAAGCGGGTGGCACCAAAGGGGATGGCGGCAAATGACATGTTTCCTCCCTGAAACGGTTGTCAGCCTAGCGGTTGGCCTTGTCGATATCACGCCAGGTGAGCCAGAGTCTGAGATCAAACTCCAGTTGATGATAGTCGGGCTCCATGTGCTGGCAGAGCTGGTAGAAGCTCTTGTTGTGATCCTTCTCTTTGATATGGGCCAGCTCGTGCACCACGATCATTTTCAGGAACGGGGGCGGCGCCTCCTTGAACAGGGCGGCGATGCGGATCTCGTTCTTGGCCTTGAGCTTGCTGCCCTGTACCCGGCTGACGTAGGTGTGCAGGCCGAGGGCATCCTTGATCACGTTGATCTTGCCATCGAACACCACCTTTGACAGGGGCGCCGAGCTCTTGAGGTAGCGGTTCTTCAGCTCCATGGTGTAGGCAAGCAGCGCCTTGTCGCTCTGGATCTGGTGGCTTTCCGGATAGCGTTTGGCCAGCATCTCCCCCAGCTTGCCCGCCGCAATCAGCTGCTGTACCTGTGCCTTGAGGGGGTCTGGATAGCCGCCCAGATAAGTCAGTTCCGCCATGGTGTCACTCGTTACATCAAAAAGAGCGTCATTGTAGTTATCTCGGGCGGGCTTGCCTACTGCGGGCCGCCGCTGCAAGGCGATCTGGCGCAATAAAAAGGGCGGCCATTGCAACAATGGCCGCCCTGCGGGGCGTATTGACGATCAGCGTCGGCGATAGAGACCCGGATCCACCTCTTCGTAGTGGCTGGTCAGGTATTGATAAAAGGCGAGATGGGAAGGGGAGCTCGGCTTTTTCAGCTCCTCGCTCACCCGATCCGGCTTGGCGATGATGAACTTCGGATTCTGGCGCTGGATATCGGCCAGCACCCGCTCGCGCACGTCATAGGGCGGATTGACGTTGGCAAAGAAGAGATAGGCGGACGCTGGCTGGCGATCGGTCCAGAGATAATATTGCGGCTGGATGCCATCGACCCAGATCTTGTCGCTCGGGACTGTCTCGGCCTTGATGCGATCGACCCGTACCTGCGCCGCCGGATTGAAGGGGCGACCCTTGAGGGTCCCTTCCCAGGCGTTGTTGATCATCAGCAGCAGCATGGCCAGCGTCGCCAGCCAGGGGGTGGCACTGCGCACATCCCAGGCTCGCCAGAGGGGGATGAGGATCAGCACCGGCAGCGCCCACAGCAGGCTGGTGCCGAGCACCTCGTTGACCCGCTCGAGGGACCACTCCTTGGTGCTCCAGCCAAAACCGAGCTGCTGGGCCAGCAGCCAGCTGGCGGTGAGCACCACCAGCGAGATGCAGAGCAGCCCGATGGCATCTGCCTGCTGTTCGCTGCGATCCAGCAATACCGCCAGCGGCAGCACTGCCAGTTGCAGATAGAGCACGTCGTAGTGATCGAACACATGGCCGGAGACCGAGTTGGCGATCAGGGTAAACAGCACCCCAAACAGGGTTGCCAGCAGGGCGGGCAGATACCACTCCTGACGGCGGCTCAGCATCAGAATGATGAAGGCGGGCAGCAGCATCACAAGGCCGGTGCGCAGCAGGCCGACGGCGCCCACCATGGGGGAGAAGCCATTGCCGTAGCTCCCTTCGAAGAAAATGTCGAAGGCGTAGTATTTGAAGGCCGCCAGCAGATCATGCTGCTGGAAGTAGGCGTAAAGCGGGCCGCCAATCAGCGCCAGCCCCAGCAGGCTGGAGATGAGCAGCAAGATGGCATCACGCCACTTCTCATGCAGACACCAGTGGCAGAACAGCACCAGATACCAGGCTCCCCAGAAGGCGCCGTTGTTGGTGCGCATCCAGGCGACGATGGCGAAGGTGAGGGCCGCCACCAGCGCCGGCCACCAGCGAAATCCCTTGTCCAGCAGCAGGGTGATGAAGGCCCACTGGGCGATGAGGGCGAGGTGGAAGGTCCAGTCCTCAGTCATGTTGCCGTAGTAGTAACGGGTGCCGTAGAGAGCCAGCACCGCCAGCATGGCGCCAAGGCGCGCCTTGAACGAGAGTCCGAGCTGGGCAAAGGCCTGCCAGCTGGCCAGCAATCCGAGCCAGCAGAGCACCCACTCCAGTGTCCAGATCCCGACAAATCCCCCCATTCGATAGCCCAGTGCGTCGAGAGCGAAGATCATCGGCCCCTTGATGTCGATCATGTCGCGATAGAGCACCCCCCCTTCGCTCCACATCTTGCCCATCACCGCGAACAGCGAGGCATCAAACCCCGGCGCCATGGCGTGGAAGAGCGGGTTGCGCAGACAGAAGAGCAGCGCCAGCAAGGCGGTCAGCAGCACAATGGCTGGCTTGATACCCGGGTTGACGCGAGGGGGAGTGAAACGGATGGAGTGATTCATGAAGTCGCCTGTTCCTGCAGCTGGTCTTGAAAGCGGGCCTATCTTGCCGAGCTAGTGAGTGCGATGCAATGGGGCAGGCCCGTGTGGGGCAAATATTCTCGAAAAAGCCCGGTTCTTGCAGGGAACCGGGCGCTGGCTGCGGCAATATTGGCCGTCAGGGGGATGTGGCGAAGCCAGCCATTCCCCCTCTGCATCAATGGATGTACTCAAGCAGGGGGGGCTGCGCTTCCAGTGTCGGCAGGTGACGGGCCCAGCGGATAAAAGCGTCGGCCAAGGTGATGCCGAGCTCCTGATTGTGCTGGGTCAGGGTGCGCGCCAGTGCGGTGTAACCCTCCTTGCCGGAGGCGGTATAGGCGCTCGACACCCCGCGATAGACCTGTGCGGCATTGACCGCTTGCCACTGGCCGGGGGCGGCTTCCCACTCCAGTCGGGTGATGCGCTGGCCCTTGGGCCGATCGGCCTGATAGGTGAATCGCACCCCTGCGGTGTAGGGGAAGCTGCCGTTGCCATTGCCGACCACGCCGTTGTTGGTGGCGTTGTCGATGGCATTCTCCAGCGCCTCCGCCAACTCGTGACCGTGCACCCGATAGAGGGTGAGGGGAATGGCAAACGGCAGCAGGCGACCGGCGATATCCGCTTCGCTCAGGGGGCCCGGCTCCAGCGAGCAGCGCACGCCGCCAGCATTGTGCAGGGCAAAGTCCACCTCGCCTACCTGTTCACGGGCAGCGGTCAGCATGGCGCGGGCCACCAGCGGGGCGAGCTGGCTGCCGTGCGGCAGGGTGGCATCCGGCAGCCGCTGATGGGGCAGTGGCGCCGCCAGTCGGGTGACGATGCGCTGGCTCATGGTTTCAATCTCAGGCCGATAGCGTTTGGCCAGATGTTTTTCAAGCTGTGCATCCGGCTCGCAGAAGGTGAGCCCGGCGGGTGGGGTGGAGGCAAATGGCCAGGGCTGCCAGGGGAGCCACTCCAGCTGCCCCTGACTCTGCACGACGCGGCCCGCCTCATCGAAGGTGAGCTCGCAGACACCGAGGCAGAGGGCGCTGTGGCCAGCGTGCAAAATAGCCACCCCGTTGTTCA
Source organism: Aeromonas sp. 603757 (assembly GCF_049171255.1). Classification (NCBI taxonomy): domain Bacteria; kingdom Pseudomonadati; phylum Pseudomonadota; class Gammaproteobacteria; order Aeromonadales; family Aeromonadaceae; genus Aeromonas; species Aeromonas sp. 603757. The sequence goes on from NZ_JAAKOE010000030.1 coordinate 25,827, forward strand.
TCAGCGGATAACTGCCTTCGCTTGGCAGACCCAGCGGCGCGAGATCGCCGAGCAGGCTATGGGTATGGCCGCCGATGATGAGGCTGAGCTCGGGGAAGCGCTCGGCCAGCAGCTTGTCCTGATCCAGCCCGAGGTGGCTCAGCAGCACGATATGCTGGATCCCTTCGCGCTTGATCTCCTGCAACACCCTGGTGAGGGTGTCGGCGACCGCGTGGAAACGGGTGTGGGGATCCGGGTTGGCGATGGCAGCCATCTGGGCGAGGGTGATGCCGAGCAGCGCAAAGGGAACCCCGTCGATCATCTGACGATGCCAGGGCTGATGGGCGTCGTAGAGATGGGGAATATCCCACAGCCCCAGCGGCGTGTCGGCAGGCTCCTGACTGTTATCCAGATTGGCGGCCAGCACCGGAAAATCGAGCTGGCGCAAGAACTCCACCAGCGGGCCGTTGCCCAGATCGAACTCATGGTTGCCAAGTACCATGGCATCGGGGGCCAGCATGGCGAGCAGGTCGGCGTTGGCGCGCCCTTTGAAGCGGTTGAAATAGAGCGAGCCCTGAAAGGAGTCGCCACCGTGCAGAAACAGAAAACGCTGGCCGGCAGCTGCGGCTTTTGCACGCAGTTGGGTCAGTCGGGTCAGGATCCGGGCATAACCGCCGCACTGGGTGCGCCACTGGCCTTCACCGATAGGGGAGAAGCTCATGGGCGCGCCATCGAAGTGGGAGTGGCAATCACTGAAATGGGCAAGTTGAACCGTAATACTCATCTCGGTCCTCCTTAGGGGAAAATGAGCACCGAGTCTACTGCAAAGGAGGGGGAGGATACCAGCCCGGCAGGGTGCCGGGCTGGTCAGCGATCAGGCGGGTACCATGATCTGGGTGGCGACGATCACCACCAGCAGGCCGACGGCGACCGGCATACTGGTGCGCTTGACCACCTCGAACGGCGAGAGCTTGCCCATCCCCGCACAGGCGACCACCACCCCGGAGACCGGAGAAATGGTGCGACCCAGGTTGGAGGCTTGCAGCATCGGGATCACCAGATAGGCCGGGTTGATGCCAAGGCTGCTGGCCAGGTTGGGGATCAACTCCACGAAGGCGTAGAAGGGGGCATTGCCCGAGCCGGTGGTGAAGGCGGCCAGGGTGGTGATCACCACCAGTGACAGCATCATGATCAGGCCGCCGGAACCGAGATCCTGCGCGTGAGCAAGCAGGGTGTCGATAAAGCCGATGGTCATCAGACCCTGGGCGAAGACGCCAGCACCGACCAGCAGCATGACCACACCGGCAAAGGCATCAGCCATGTTGCGCCAGCAGACCTGCAGACCGTCCAGCAGCTCCTTGCCATTTCGGATCCGCACCAGCTCCAGCAGGCTGGCCAGCACCATGCACATGACGATGATGGTGACGATATCCAGCTGCGGACCCCATTTGCCGTCAAACACCAGCACTCCGATGATGGGGGTAAAGGGCAGGATGGCGTAAAAGGCAGGCGCAGTCGTCACCAGATCACCCGGGGCGACCGGCTCGTTGTGCTCACCGGATTTTTGATCAAGGTAGCGCTGCCAGAAGAAGTGGGTCACCGCCATGCAGGCGATCGCCACCAGCGAGATGGGCAGGGTCAGCTTGAAGGCAAAATCCAGCAGCGGCATGTTGGCGGCCTGAGCAGCCATCACCACGTCCCCTGAGGTCGGTGCCAGAATGATAGCGGCTGGCGAGGCGCACACGGCCGCAGCCGCGCCACGGGAGATCCCCATGTTGACCATCAGCGGGAACAGGGTGGCCATCAGCAGCACGCCGAGGCCGGTAGCGGAGCTCACCGCCAGCGACATGGCGCAGGCCACCAGATAGGCAGCCACCAGCAGGATATAGGGGGATTTGATGATGCCGAGCGGTTTGCTGGCCAGCTTGACCAGAATGGTGTTGGCGCCGATATGGCTCATGTAGCCGGCGAAGCCACAGAGCACCATGATCAGCATCCCCAGTCCACCGCCACGATCATTGAGCAGGAAGCGGACGTATTCGAAGATATCGGTTGCGAGATAACCGGTGCTGACCACCTTGCTCGGCAATACCGGCTTGCCCATCATGGCGGTGATGACCAGCAGCAGCAAGCCGCCGCTCAGCAGCACCCCGGTTGCGGAGTATCCTTTGAAAATGGCACGGCCCACCACCAGGGTGACCAGGGTGCCAACAATGAGTTCCAGCATATGTTGCCTTCTGATTGGATGAGAGTGGAAGGAGTCTATTCCGATAGGGGTAGAGTGGCGACTGGAAACAGGATGTTGTGTGAGCTAAATCAACGTTTAACCCCATGAACAGAATTAAAAAAAGGTAAAGGTACTTTACCCAGCGGGTTTGGCTACCTACCCTTGCCAGCCTTGGTTGTCTTTTGAGGCTTTTATATGGTGATTGGTGATTTTTCAGGCATTAAACGCTCTCTTTTCCTGCTCGCGATGCTATTTTCACCTACTTGCGTGTTTGCGGTAACCAATGACGGTTTTCATCAAACCGGTCCTCATCAGGCGGTCGCCATGCGGCGTCTCATGGCTCCTCACTCTTACGGCGTACTGGTGGTTGCCGAGGGGAACAAAGCCCGTTTTGCCGCGCTGGCATCCAAAACCACCGAAGCAAACTGTCTGGCCCGTCATGCCATCCGGGTAGATGGGGTCGCGTTGCTGGTCACCCCGAGATTTTATGCCAAAGAGGGAAAACGGGGACTTTGCGAGCTGTGGCTCAATGAGGGGGCAGATCAGGACTTTTTTGCCAACCGTCTTAAAAATGATCATTTCATTCAGATAGATGGTCATGACATCAATGTGAAAAACTATCACCTCGACTGGCAGCGCATCAGTCGTCCTGCTCAATAAAAATACAGTTTCATCCTTGTGCCATACTTTGCTCACGCAACCTGTGAGCTTGCTCTGATTTCTGGGCTCATCATTGTATTGCGCCGCCTCTTGGTCACACATAGGCTATACCCGTCATCTGTGTGGCGGTGGGTTTCACCAAGGTTGGTACTCCGCCCGTGCAATCAAGGAAGGTAGTCTGGCATGGTCAGCAAGGTTTATGGAGTAGTGGGGAGCGTGCTGTTGCTGTTGCCCCTGATGAGTCAGGCTCAGCCGAGCCGGCCGCAAGTGGTGCCAGAGTCCCGCATCAATGTCCGTTTTTATGAGGTAAGTGCTGCCCAGCCAGATCAACTGGCACGCGCCATTGCTCAGAGTGCCCCCAAGGTGAATGGCAAGCCTGTGCTCGGCAAGGCGAGTTATCAGGTGGACTGGCAGCTGGAAACCGACCAGTTGCCGGGGCGTTGCCAGCTCAAACGGGTAACGGTAACGACTCATGCCACTGTATTGTTGCCCCGCTGGCGTCAGAGTTCGGAGGGGAGTGACCCTGCTCGCCAGCGCTGGGGTCGGCTGCTCTCCAGCATGTTTGACTATGAATCCCGTTTCAAAGAGATGGTGCTGCAAGGCGGAAATCAGGTGGGCGGGGCGATTGCGGCACTACCAGGCCATGCAGATTGCCAGGCGTTGCGCTATGCCGCCTGGGCTGCGGGCAGTGGCGAATTGAACAAGGTTAAGGCACGGGTAGACGATTTCCAGCGTCAGACGGGTTACGGCGAACAGCTCGGGGTGCATTGGCCCAAGTGAGCGCTATAGAGGGTCCGATATCCTGCCAACACGCCTCTATATCGAATGATTTGATAAATAGAATGGCCGCCCGATGAGCGGCCATTCTATTTGTTTGCAGAGTCCGGTTTAGACCAGAGCTTTGCCCTTGAGCAGCTTGCGTACCCAGTAGCGGGCCGGGTGGAGCGCTTCCAGCAGATCGGCGGCCAGCGGCAGGGGCTCGCCGCAGATCTCGCTGGCGAGCAGCTCGCCACAAAGTGGCGCCGAGCAGAGACCCCGCGAACCGAGCGCCCCCAGCACATAGAGGCCGGGGTGAAGGGGGAGCGGCTGGGCGTTGTGCTGATCATGCTGCAGCTGCGCATAGTGATCCGCCAGACCTTGCAATCTGGCCACTGGCCCCACCACCGGAAGGTGATCCCGACTGGCGCAACGCACCCCTACGCGCGCCTCGTTGCCACTCACATCCACCTCGGCGGGCCAGGTTTGCTCCGGCAGGCAGGCTTGCAACCGCACCTGATTCTGGATTTGCTCCTCGGCACGAAACTCAAGGCTGCTCTGGTTACGGCCATAACTGGCGCCGATGCAGTGTTGATCGTTGTGCATGGGTGTGAGGTAGCCATCGTAGCAGAGCACGGTCTTGAGCTGACGCAAGCTGGCCGTGGTCGGCACATGGCTAACCTGACCGCGCACCGGATAGAGCGGCAGCTCGGCAAAGGGGAGCAGTGCTGGCAACTGGTGACCGGCGGCGACCACCAGATTGGGGGCCTGCCAGTGGCGGCCGTCCTGGCTCTCTATGTGCCAAGCATCTGTCTGCTCGGCAATGGCAACCACCTCGGTGTTGAACACCACCTCAAGCAGGCCGCTGGCTTGCGCCTCATTCAGGGCGGCTCGGGTGAGATCGGCCGGACAGAGCCAGCCTCCCAGCGGATAACTGACGCCGCTGTGGCCGCAGGGCAGGCCGACTACTTGTTCTACTTCCGCTGTCGATAGAGGTTGCATCAGTTCGGACGGGAAGGGGCCCTGACTCATCTTGGCCAGCTTGGCTGCCGATTTGTCGTCATAACCGAGCTGGGTTACCCCGCACAGTGCAAAAGCGATGGGGTGGCGTTCGGCCAACGCCAGCAGCCGTTGGCGGGCATAGCCAAAGGCGAGGGAATAGAAGCGCGACAGGGCATCGTGCTCGCCGTTAAGCAGTGGATAGAGGGCCCCTTGGCGGTTGCCCGAGGCGCCGGTGGCCGGTTCGCCATCTGCACACAGCAACGTCACCTTGCGACCCCGCTCCACCAGAGAGAGCGCCGTCATGGCCGAGGCGATGCCGCCGCCGATGATCACTACCTCGCCAGCGCGTCCGGCAGGACGGGCATACCAGGGGACTATGGTTTGCTGCGGCTGCTTGTCGGTGCGATCCCCCACCAGCATCTCCCGCTTGCTACCGTGCCCTTTCACCTTCTTCATGGCAAAGCCCGCTGCAATCAGGCCGCGGCGCACGAAGCCGGCACAGGTAAAGGTGGCGATGGAGCAATCGGGACGGGCGAGGCGCGCGAGACCGTCAAACAGCTCCTGTGTCCACATTTCCGGGTTTTTGGCCGGGGAGAAACCATCCAGATACCAGGCATCCACCAGCCCCTCTGCCCGGTGCGGTACCAGCGGCAGCATATCCTTGATGTCGCCAAACCAGAGATCGAGGCGAATGCGGCCGCCCGCAAAATGCAGGCGGTGGCAACCGGAGACCGGCAGCGGCCATTGGGCGATAAGATCCTGACTCAAGTGGCCAAGTTCAGGCCAGGCAGCCAGCGCTTTGCGCAGATCGTCCCGGGTCAGGGGGTATTTCTCGAAACTGATGAAGTGCAGACGGGAGCCGTTGCCGGATTGAGGCGCCTGTTCCAGGAAGGCTTGCATTGTCGCCAGAAAGTTAAGGCCTGTGCCGAAACCTGTTTCACCTATCACGAAACTGTCACTATCGTGGTGCGAAAATCGCGCAGGCAGCCGGTTTTGCTGCAAAAAGACGTAGCGGGTTTCACCTAGACCGTTATCATTGGAAAAGTACACATCCCCGAAGTCACTGGAGACAGGAGTTCCCGCTTCATTCCAGTCCAATCGGGCATGATGTAAGGATGTTTGACTCACGTTTTCCTCGGCTCGCGTCACAAAATCGCGGGCATTCTACGTGAAAGCAGACCAGTTTGGCAGCCGAAAGCGGGTAGACTTGGCGCCAGTTTTTCCAGACGAGATGAATTAATGAGAAGAGCAGTGATCACCGGTATCGGCGTCATCTCCAGTATCGGCAACAACAAGGAAGAAGTGCTGGCCTCCCTGAAAGCAGGTAAATCCGGCATCACCTATTCCGAGCAGTTCGAGCAGCACAACCTGCGCAGCCGTGTCTGGGGTAACATCAAACTCGATCCGTCTGAACTGATCGACCGTAAAGTCATGCGTTTCATGGGCGACGCTGCGGCCTACGCCTACCTCTCCATGCAGCAGGCCATTGAAGATGCCGGTCTGGCGGAAGATCAGGTCTCCAACGAGCGTACCGGCCTGGTGGTCGGTTCAGGTGGTGCCTCCGGCAAGAACACCTCGGAATCTGTGGACATCGCCCGCGAGAAAGGGGTCAAGCGTGTGGGCCCTTACATGGTGCCGCGCACCATGTCTTCCACCACCTCTGCTTGCCTGGCGACCCCGTTCCAGATCAAGGGTGTCAACTACTCCATCAGCTCAGCTTGCGCCACCTCTGCTCACTGCATCGGTCACGCGCTTGAGCTGATCCAGCTTGGCAAACAGGATGTGGTCTTCGCCGGTGGCGGTGAAGAGCTGGACTGGTCCTCTACCATCCAGTTTGACGCCATGGGTGCCCTCTCCACCAAGTACAACGACACGCCGGAAAAAGCGTCCCGTACCTATGATGCGAACCGCGACGGTTTCGTTATCTCCGGTGGCGGCGGCATTCTGGTGATCGAAGAGCTGGAACATGCGCTGGCCCGTGGCGCTCACATCTATGCCGAGCTGACCGGTTACGGTGCTACCTCCGATGGATATGACATGGTCGCGCCGAGCGGTGAAGGCGCGGTGCGTTGCATGAATATGGCGATGCAGGGTGTGGGCAAGGTTGATTACATCAACACCCACGGTACCTCCACTCCGGTGGGTGATACCAAAGAGCTGGAAGCTATCCAGACCCTGTTTGGCGCCAACGGTCCCAAGATCTCTGCCACCAAGGCGATGACCGGCCATGCGCTGGGCGCTGCGGGCGTGCACGAGGCTGTCTACTCCCTGCTGATGATGGAACACGGCTTTATCGCCCCCAGCATCAACATCGAGACTCTGGACGAGAAGGCTGAAGGTCTGCCCATCGTGCGCGAGTACGAAGCGGCCGAGCTCAACACCGTCATGTCCAACAGCTTCGGCTTTGGCGGTACCAACGCCTCCCTGGTGTTCAGCAAGTTCAAAGGCTGATATCCGGTTGATATGAAAAAAGCGCCTCAGGGCGCTTTTTTTGTTTCCGTGATCTGCCATCACTCATTGCAGAGCAGAGCAGAGCAGAGCAGAGCAGAGCAGAGCAGAGCAGAGCAGAGCAGAGCAGAGCAGAGCAGAGCAGAGCAGAGC
>NZ_JAAKOE010000031.1:0-18769 GCF_049171255.1 Aeromonas sp. 603757
CCACCGAAGTGCTTGGCCAGCACGTTGGTGATAGCTGCAGTCAGGGTGGTTTTACCGTGGTCAACGTGGCCGATGGTGCCGACGTTTACGTGCGGTTTATTACGCTCAAATTTTTCTTTAGACACGACGTAGTCCTTCTAGGTTAAACCCGCCTACCGTCGTAGGCGGGGAATCTTAAATTACTTGGATTTGCGCTCTTCGATCACGGCTTGTGCAACGTTGGTCGGTGCATCGTGATACTTGGCGAATTCCATGGCGTAGGAAGCGCGACCCTGGGTAGCGGAACGCAGTGCAGTTGCATAACCGAACATTTCGGCCAGCGGCACCAGAGCACGCACGATCTTGCCGGACGGGCCATCTTCCATACCTTCGATCAGGCCACGACGACGGTTCAGGTCACCGATAACGTCGCCCATGTAATCTTCCGGAGTTTCAACTTCTACTTTCATGATCGGTTCGAGCAGAACCGGGTTGGCTTTCATGAAGCCAGCCTTAAAGGCCATGGAAGCAGCGATTTTGAACGCCAGTTCGGAAGAGTCGACATCGTGGTAAGAACCGAAGTGCAGACGCACACCCAGATCCATAACCGGGTAACCAGCCAGCGGACCAGATTTGAGCTGCTCACGGATACCTTTATCAACACCCGGGATGAATTCACCAGGAATGACACCACCTTTGATGTCGTTGACGAATTCGTAGGCTTTGCCTTCTTCCAGCGGGTACATGTCGATAACAACATGACCGTACTGACCGCGACCACCAGACTGCTTGGCATGCTTGCCTTCGATGTCTTTAACGGTGGTACGGATGGTTTCACGGTAGGCAACCTGCGGCTTACCTACGTTGGCTTCAACCTTGAACTCGCGACGCATACGGTCAACGATGATGTCCAGGTGCAGCTCACCCATACCAGCGATGATGGTTTGACCTGACTCTTCGTCAGTCCATACGCGGAAGGACGGATCTTCCTGAGCCAGACGGCCCAGAGCCAGACCCATCTTCTCCTGGTCAGCCTTGGTTTTCGGCTCAACCGCGATAGAAATTACCGGCTCCGGGAATTCCATACGCTCGAGGATAATCGGTGCGTTCGGGTCACACAGGGTGTCACCAGTGGTCACGTCTTTCAGACCGATAGCAGCAGCGATGTCACCAGCGCGTACTTCTTTGATCTCTTCACGCTTGTTGGCATGCATCTGAACGATACGGCCAAAACGCTCGCGCTTGTCCTTGACGGAGTTCAGCACGGTGTCACCGGAGTTGATCACGCCAGAGTAGACACGGAAGAAGGTCAGGTTACCAACGAACGGGTCGGTAGCGATCTTGAACGCCAGAGCAGAGAACGGCTCGTCATCAGAAGCGTGACGCTCGTCTTTGGTCTCGCCGTCCATTTTCAGGCCGTCGATAGCAGCAACGTCGGTCGGAGCCGGCAGGTACTCGATCACGGCATCCAGCATTGCCTGTACGCCCTTGTTCTTGAACGCGGAGCCACAGGTTACCAGGATGATTTCGTTGTTCAGCACGCGCTGACGCAGAGCACCTTTGATCTCTTCCTCGGTCAGCTCTTCGCCGCCCAGGTATTTTTCCATCAGGTCTTCAGACGCTTCAGCAGCGGCTTCAACCAGATTCATGCGCATTTCTTGCGCCTGTTCCAGCAACTCGGCCGGGACGTCTTCGTAATCGAAGGATACGCCCTGATCAGCTTCATTCCAGTTGATGGCTTTCATCTTGACCAGGTCAACAACGCCCTTGAAGTTCTCTTCAGAGCCGATGTTCAGCTGAAGGGGAACCGGAGTACCTTTCAGACGGGTCTTGATGTGCTCAACGCAGCGCAGGAAGTTGGCGCCGGTACGGTCCATCTTGTTGACGAACGCGATACGGGGAACCTTGTACTTGTTAGCCTGACGCCATACGGTTTCAGACTGTGGCTGTACGCCACCTACGGCACAGTACACCATCACGGCACCGTCCAGAACACGCATTGAACGCTCTACTTCGATAGTAAAGTCAACGTGGCCCGGGGTATCGATGATGTTGATACGGTGCGGTTGGAACTGTTTACCCATACCGGACCAGAAAGCGGTGGTCGCGGCGGAGGTGATGGTGATACCACGCTCTTGTTCCTGTTCCATCCAGTCCATGGTGGCAGCGCCATCGTGAACTTCACCGATCTTGTGACTTACACCGGTGTAAAACAGTACGCGCTCGGTAGTAGTAGTCTTACCGGCGTCAATGTGAGCGGAGATACCGATGTTACGATAACGCTCAATGGGGGTTGTACGAGCCATTGTCATCCTCTTACTAAGGCGCTTGTCCCTAGATAATTAAAGGTGCGCAGAGTCAAAAGACCCTGCGCAAGCGGATTACCAGCGGAAGTGAGCGAAGGCTTTGTTCGCTTCAGCCATACGGTGAACGTCTTCACGTTTCTTGACAGACGAACCCTTATTGTCAGCGGCATCCAGCAGCTCGCCAGCCAGACGCTGAGCCATTGATTTTTCACCACGTTTACGAGCGGCATCAACCAACCAGCGCATTGCCAGGGCATTGCGACGTACCGGACGAACTTCTACCGGCACCTGATAGGTTGCACCACCGACGCGACGAGATTTAACCTCGACCGCCGGACGAATGTTATCCAGAGCTTCTTCGAATACGGCCAGGTGCTCTTTGCCAGATTTGGTGGCAATGATGTCCAGGGCGCCATAAACAATGGCTTCTGCAACAGATTTCTTACCGTCAACCATTACTACGTTGACAAATTTAGCCAGCAGCTCTGATCCGAACTTGGGATCTGGCAGGATTTTACGCTGACCAACAACACGACGTCTTGGCATTTCAAATTCTCCGTAACTTCAGGGATTACCCAAAACTAGAAAGCTATCTAACTAGAAACGAATTAACGTTTGGCCTTACTTAACGGAGAACCATTAAGCTTTAGGACGCTTCACGCCATACTTGGAGCGAGCCTGCTTACGGTCTTTAACACCGGCACAGTCCAACGCACCACGAACGGTGTGATAACGAACACCTGGCAAGTCTTTTACACGACCGCCACGGATCAGAACAACAGAGTGCTCTTGCAGGTTGTGACCTTCACCGCCGATGTAGGAGGTGACTTCGAAGCCGTTGGTCAGACGTACACGGCACACTTTACGCAGTGCAGAGTTAGGCTTCTTCGGGGTGGTGGTATATACACGAGTGCATACGCCACGCTTCTGAGGGCACGCTTCCAGCGCCGGCACGTTGCTTTTCACAACGAGCTTGATGCGTGGCTTGCGAACCAACTGGTTAATAGTTGCCATCAAAAGGCTCCTGATAATGACTTCATAAACGTGTGGAAAATCCTCCCCGCAGATACGGGGACGCGAAATTTTATGCCCTGTTGTCTGGGGAGTCAAGATTTATACAATTTGCGCCACAAAAGGGCAATTCGGATCCGTTTGATTTCACGATATCACCTTGAATTTTCTTGGAAATGTGCTTCTCAGCCACCCCAGGTGCGCGGGGAACCTTTTTGCGCAATCAGTGCCACCAGACCCGCCATATCGAGCACATTACCCACCCGATGCTGCAAACCGCGAGCTTGCAGATCTTCCTGCATCACATAAAGCGGGATACCCGCCAGCCGCGCGCTCCACTGGGGAGCCGATGCCGCAATCACGGCATCCTGCATCAGTACCAGCTCATCCTCGGGCTGAAGGTATGAGAGCGCCTCTGCCAGAGCCTGACTCTGAAAGGGAGAGTTCAATATCAGATGCAACATGGAGACCTCAAAAGCTGATGTGAGTCGAACATTGTGCCCAGCGCCGAGCCAGTTCCTGGCGCGGCAGACTCTCGACGGGGATCAGCAGATCATCCACTGCCACGCCACGCTCTGCCAGCGAGTCAGCACAAACATAGACCTCTTCGATGTCGTAGAGTTCCAGCATCTTGAAGGTGGGCGCGTAGTGGCGCTGCAAAATGGCGGCAGGCTGCTGTTCCTTGAGCAGTTGCAACACACCGTCCCCAATCAGGAAGAGGGCCAGCTCATCGGTCATGGCCGAGGTGGCCAGCAAGGCATCCAGTCCTTCCCGGCCGGCGGCATGGCCATGGGGACCACGACTGCAGATAAAGGCGATTTTCTTGCTCATGACTCCCCCTAGAACTGAACCAGCCGATCGGTGGTGAGCGCCGCCTCGGCCAACTGGCCCAGACCGCTCAGGCAAAATGGCGCTTGCAGATTGAAGTGCTCCAGCCCTGCCCCCTTGGCTTCCTGTTCATCGAGCACACCGCGCCGCATGGCGGCGGCGACACAGACGTCGATACCGATCCCCTGCTCTTCCGCCAGCTCTCGCCATAGACGCACCAGGTCAGTCTCATCGGATGCAGGCAGATGCAAACCGTTGCCGTTGCAGACCCCGTCCTGATAGAAGAACAGGTGGGACAAGGTATGCCCCTGTGCCAACAAGGTGCGGGCAAAACGATAGGCGGTGCTGGCCGACTGGGTGCCATAGGCAGGCCCCGTGACCAGGATGGCAAAACTCAGACTCATAGCAGGACTCCTGTGCTGACCCGGTCCATTTTACGCCAAAAACAAAAAAGCCCCTGCCAGGAGGGGCTTGATTCGATCTGTTGATCAGAGATGGGCAATCGCCTCGACCTCGACCAGCACATCTTTCGGCAGACGGGCCACCTCTACGCAGGAGCGAGCTGGCGCCGCATCGCCAAAGTAACGGGCATAGACCTGATTGAAGGCAACGAAGTTGTTCATGTCGCTCAGGAAGCAGGTGGTTTTGACCACTTTGCTGGCATCGGCACCCGCAGCGTGCAACACGGCAATCAGATTCTTCATCACCCGCTCGGCCTGCTCTTCAATGCCGCCAGCCACGATTTCCATGGTGGCAGGATCGAGCGGGATCTGCCCGGAGGTGAAGATCATCTCGCCAACCTTGGTAGCCTGAACATACGGACCAATCGCGGCAGGCGCCTTGTCGGTTGCAATCACTTCTTTAGCCATTCATCTATCCCCTTCTGGAATGAGTTACTCGTTCTCGTCTTCACCCTGCTTGCGCTGTCGGATGTAAAGATAAACGGTATGTTTTGAAATATTGAGTTTGTCCGCCACCAGATTGATCGAATCCTTGATGTCAAAAATGCCCTTCTCGAACAGCTGGGTCACGATGAAGCGATTCTTGGCATTGTTGGCCACGGTGGGATCGCGATTGATCTCGTCGATGGTGTTATCCACCGTCTGGGCAACCAGCTCTTCCACGCTGTTGGCAAAGGTCTCTGGTGACTGGCGCGCCGCCTGCTGGGGCGTCGGGAAAAATTCGGCCACGAACTCGTGGAAAGGCGCATTGATGTGCAGGTTGATGCAGATAAGCCCCACCACTTGTCGCTCGCGGTTGCGAATGGCGATGGTGCTCGACTTCATCAGCGCGCCGGTACGGCTGCGAGCGAAATAGCTCTGGGTGTAATCCTGGCCGGTGCTCTCGATGTCTTTGAGCATGCGCAGGGCGAGATCGGTGATGGGCGCCCCGAGGGTGCGTCCGGTATTGAAGCCGTTGGCGATCTTGATCACCGACTCGTGCAGATTTTCCAGGGAGTGGAGTACCACTTCACAATGCTTGCCGAACAGCTCGGCCAAACCATCGATGAGCCCATCGTATGAGCGCAACAATTCCCTGTCTTCATCTGTAAAAGTGCGGCTGATCAGCTGTTCTTCGGGAAGCATGGCTTCCTCGATACCGACAGTCATGTTCTACCCCTGTAATAACCATTCAACTTTCCCGAGTGTTAAATTGCAGGGGAGCAAAGTCAACTTTTTTTGATTTTTTACTCTACAACTTTGCTCTGGATCATCCTGAAACCCGCGCTGCGTCTACCTTTGCCGAGGAATTGGCCAACAAAAAGGGCTCCTTGAAGGAGCCCTTTTCAATCACGGATGACGAGTTACTCTTCGTCGAAGCTACCGGCTGCGTTCAGCAGATCCGCCAGGTTCTGCTCCGCTTCATCAGCGGTCACCTGCGGGGTGCCAACAGCACGAGCTGCGGCAGCACGCTGGTTGATCCGGCTGTGGTGGTAGGCAAAGCCGGTACCAGCCGGGATCAGACGACCCACGATGACGTTCTCTTTCAGACCACGCAGTTCATCACGCTTGCCACCTACGGCGGCTTCGGTCAGAACGCGAGTGGTTTCCTGGAAGGAAGCCGCGGAGATGAAGGACTCGGTGCTCAGAGATGCCTTGGTAATACCCATCAGTACATGACGGTAGGTCGCAGGGGTCTTGCCCTCGGCAACCAGCTTACGGTTGGCAATCTTCACACGAGCCACTTCAACCTGTTCGCCTTCGATCAGATCGGTATCGCCAGCGCTCAGGATCTCGCACTTGCGCAGCATCTGACGAACGATGACTTCGATGTGCTTGTCGTTGATCTTAACGCCTTGCAGACGGTAAACGTCCTGCACTTCGTTGGCGATGTAGTTGGCGACCGGGCTGATACCGCGCAGACGCAGGATGTCGTGAGCAGACTCAGGACCGTCCGCCAGCACTTCACCCTTCTCAACTTTTTCACCTTCGAACACGTTCAGGTTACGCCACTTCGGAATCATCTCTTCGTAGACGTTGCCACCATCGGTCGGGGTGATGACCAGACGGCGTTTGCCCTTGGTCTCTTTCCCGAAGGAGATGGTACCGGAGATCTCGGCCAGAATTGCCGGTTCCTTCGGTTGACGTGCTTCGAACAGATCCGCAACGCGCGGCAGACCACCGGTGATGTCCTTGGTACCGCCGGACTCTTGCGGGATACGCGCTACCGCGTCACCCACGCCCACATTGGCACCATCTTCCAGGTTCACGATCGCCTTGCCCGGCAGGAAGTACTGGGCGGCTACATCGGTACCCGGGATCATCACGTCTTTGCCGTTCAGGTCGACCAGTTTAACGGTCGGACGCATCTCTTTACCGGCGCTCGGACGCTCGTTGACGTCCAGAACAACGATAGAAGAGAGACCGGTCAGCTCGTCGGTCTGACGAGTGATGGTCACGCCATCGATCATGTGTTCGAACTGCAGGCGACCAGCCACTTCGGTGATGATCGGGTGGGTGTGCGGATCCCAGTTGGCAACGGTCTCGCCAGCGCTCACGGCCTGGCCGTCCTTCACTTCCAGCACGGAACCGTAAGGCAGCTTGTGGCTTTCCTTGGTACGGCCCATGTCGTCCATGATGGTCAGTTCGGTAGAACGTGAGGTGATAACCAGTTTGTCATCGCTGTTGTGAACGAACTTGGCGTTCTGCAGCTTGATGGTACCGGTGTTCTTGACCTGGATGCTGCTTTCAGCAGCGGCACGAGATGCAGCACCACCGATGTGGAAAGTACGCATCGTCAGCTGAGTACCCGGTTCACCGATGGACTGGGCGGCGATAACACCGACAGCCTCACCCTTGTTAACCAGGTGACCACGGGCCAGATCACGGCCGTAGCAGTGAGCACAGTTACCGAAGTCAGTTTCACAGGTGATGGCAGAACGAACCTTCACACGGTCAACGGAGTTACGCTCCAGCAGGTCACACAGCTGCTCGTCGAGCAGGGTGTTGCGAGCAACCAGGATCTCGTCCTCGGTACCCGGCTTGATGACATCTTCTGCCACCACACGACCCAATACGCGCTCACGCAGCGGCTCGACCACGTCGCCACCCTCGATCAGCGGAGTCATCCACAGACCGTCGGTAGTGCCGCAATCGTCCTCGGTGATCACCATGTCTTGCGCCACGTCTACCAGACGACGAGTCAGGTAACCGGAGTTCGCAGTCTTCAGTGCAGTATCCGCCAGACCCTTACGAGCACCGTGGGTAGAGATAAAGTACTGCAGTACGTTCAGGCCTTCGCGGAAGTTCGCGATGATCGGAGTCTCGATGATGGAGCCATCCGGCTTGGCCATCAGGCCACGCATACCGGCCAGCTGACGGATCTGAGCGGCGGAACCACGCGCACCAGAGTCAGCCATCATAAAGATGCTGTTGAACGAGGCCTGCTCTTCTTCTTCACCCAGCGAGTTGACGTTACGCTCTTTGGACAAGTTCTCCATCATGGCCTTGGAGACGCGCTCGTTGGCGCTGGCCCAGATATCGATAACCTTGTTGTAACGTTCGCCCGCAGTTACCAGACCGGACAGGAACTGGTCCTGGATCTCGGCAACTTCGGCTTCGGCAGACGCGATGATGTCTTTCTTGGCATCCGGGATGACCATGTCATCGATACCAACGGAAGCACCGGACAGCGCCGCGTAGTGGAAACCGGTATACATCAGCTGGTCAGCGAAGATAACGGTGTCCTTCAGCCCCTGCTTGCGATAGCAGGTGTTCAGCAGACGGGAGATGAGCTTTTTGCCCAGCGCCTTGTTGGATACGCATTTGATCCAGTTCTGCGGATTGGCTTCCAGATCGGCCTGCTCGGCAGCAGTCAGCACCTTCGGCTCGTCGATCAGGGCGTATTCCATACCTTTCGGCAGGATCAGGCTCAGGATCGCACGACCAACGGTGGTGTTCTTCATCTCGGTCTTGGCAACCAGCTCACCGGCTTCGTTCTTCACGTACTCGGTGATGCGGCACTTGACGCGAGCATGCAGGTCGGCCAGACCAGCACGGTACACTTTCTCGGCCTCTTTCGGGCCGGACAGCACCATACCTTCACCCTTCGCATTGATGCGGGCGCGGGTCATGTAGTACAGACCCAAGACCACGTCCTGAGAAGGAACGATGATCGGCTCACCGGAGGCTGGCGACAGGATGTTGTTGGTAGACATCATCAGCGCACGCGCTTCCAGCTGGGCTTCCAAGGTCAGCGGTACGTGAACCGCCATCTGGTCACCATCGAAGTCCGCGTTATACGCAGCACAAACGAGCGGGTGCAGCTGGATTGCCTTGCCTTCGACCAGAGTCGGTTCGAATGCCTGGATACCCAGACGGTGCAGAGTCGGTGCACGGTTCAGCAGAACCGGATGTTCGCGGATCACTTCGTCCAGGATATCCCAAACGACAGCTTCTTCGCGCTCCACCATCTTCTTGGCGGCCTTGATAGTGGTCGCCAGACCGCGGGTTTCCAGCTTGCCATAGATGAACGGCTTGAACAGTTCCAGCGCCATCTTCTTCGGCAGACCGCACTGATGCAGACGCAGAGTCGGGCCTACGGTGATAACGGAACGACCGGAGTAGTCGACACGCTTACCGAGCAGGTTCTGACGGAAACGACCCTGCTTACCCTTGATCATGTCGGCCAGGGATTTCAGCGGGCGCTTGTTGGAACCGGTGATGGCACGACCGCGACGGCCGTTATCCAGCAGCGCATCGACGGACTCTTGCAGCATACGCTTTTCGTTGCGCACGATGATGTCCGGAGCAGCCAGATCCAGCAGACGCTTCAAGCGGTTGTTACGGTTGATCACGCGACGGTACAGATCGTTCAGATCGGAAGTCGCGAAACGGCCGCCGTCCAGCGGTACCAGCGGACGCAGGTCCGGCGGCAGCACAGGCAGCACTGTCATGATCATCCACTCCGGCTTGTTGCCGGACTGCAGGAAAGCTTCCATCAGCTTCAGACGCTTGGTGGTCTTCTTGCGTTTGGTCTCGGAGTTGGTTTGATCCAGCTCCTCACGCATCGCTTTGACTTCACCTTCCAGATCGATGGCGCGCAGCAATGCTAGGATTGCTTCGGCACCCATCTTGGCGTCAAATTCGTCGCCCCACTCTTCCAGCGCATCCAGGTACTGCTCTTCGGAGAGCATCTGGCTGCGTTCGAGGTTGGTCATGCCCGGCTCGATAACTACGAAAGATTCGAAGTAGAGCACGCGTTCGATGTCGCGCAGGGTCATGTCCAGAAGCAGACCGATACGGGACGGCAGGGACTTCAGGAACCAGATGTGGGCAGTCGGGCTGGCCAGCTCGATGTGGCCCATACGCTCACGACGGACCTTGGTCTGGGTCACTTCAACGCCGCACTTCTCACAGATCACACCACGGTGTTTCAGGCGCTTGTACTTGCCGCACAGACACTCGTAGTCCTTCACCGGTCCGAAGATACGGGCGCAGAACAGACCATCACGCTCCGGCTTGAAAGTCCGGTAGTTGATGGTCTCAGGCTTTTTGACCTCACCGAATGACCAGGAGCGGATCATGTCAGGAGAGGCCAGACCGATCTTGATACTGTCAAACTCTTCGGTCTTGGTCTGAGCCTTCAAAAACTTGAGTAAGTCTTTCACGTGTTTCCCCTGTCAGGAGTCTAACCTCGGCGCCCCGGCTGCCAAAACAGCGGGGCGCCCACGTCAATTCTCGAACAATAAGAGCGAGCTCTTACTCTTCGTCCAGCTCGATGTTGATACCCAGAGAGCGGATTTCCTTCAGCAATACGTTGAAGGATTCGGGCATGCCCGGCTCCATACGGTGGTCGCCATCCACGATGTTCTTGTACATCTTGGTACGGCCATTCACATCGTCAGACTTGACGGTCAGCATCTCCTGCAGGGTATATGCCGCACCGTAAGCCTCCAGGGCCCACACTTCCATCTCACCGAAACGCTGACCACCGAACTGAGCCTTACCACCCAGCGGCTGCTGGGTAACCAGGCTGTAAGAACCGGTAGAACGCGCGTGCATCTTGTCGTCGACCAGGTGGTTCAGCTTGAGCATGTACATGTAACCAACGGTTACTTTACGCTCGAAGCGGTTACCGGTACGGCCATCGAACAGATCAATCTGACCGGACTCCGGCAGATCGGCCAGCTTCAGCAGGGCTTTGATTTCGCGCTCTTTGGCACCATCAAACACTGGAGTAGCAACCGGCAGACCCTTACGCAGGTTACCCACCAGGGTACGTACGTCGTCGTCAGACAGTTCGGCGATGTTCACTTGCTGGGTGTCCTTCTCGCCCAGGTCATAGACCTGTTGCAGGAAGTTGCGCATCTCGTGCAGCTCGCGCTGCTCTTTGACCATGCGATCGATCTTCTCGCCGATACCCTTGGCCGCAAGGCCCAAGTGCACTTCGAGGATCTGACCGATGTTCATACGGGATGGTACGCCCAACGGGTTCAGTACGATGTCGACCGGACGGCCGAACTCGTCATGAGGCATATCCTCGACCGGACAGATCTTGGAGATAACACCCTTGTTACCGTGACGGCCCGCCATCTTGTCACCCGGCTGGATGCGACGCTTGACTGCCAGATAAACCTTGACGATTTTCAGTACGCCCGGCGCCAGATCATCACCCTGGATAATCTTGCGACGCTTGTTCTCGAATTTCTTGTCGAACTCGGCTTTCAGCTCAACGTGCTGTTCAGCGATCTGTTCCAGTTCGGTCTGCTTGCCTTCGTCTTCGATGGCCAGTTCAAACCACTTGGAGCGATCGAGCTTGTTCAGACGATCTTCGCTGTAACCGGCGGCCAGCAGCAGGTTGCGGGAGCGGCCGAAAATGCCGTCTTCCAGGATCTTGAACTCTTCGGTCAAGTCCTTCTTCGCTTCCTTCAGCTGCATCTCTTCGATTTCTTTGGCACGCTTGTCTTTTTCCACGCCATCGCGGGTAAAGACTTGCACGTCAACCACGGTACCGTACACACCGTTCGGTACACGCAGGGAGGAGTCCTTCACATCGGACGCCTTCTCACCGAAGATGGCGCGCAGCAGCTTCTCTTCCGGCGTCAGCTGGGTTTCACCTTTCGGGGTTACCTTACCGACCAGAATATCGCCGCCCTTCACTTCGGCACCCACGTAGACGATACCGGACTCGTCCAGCTTGGACAGAGCGGCTTCACCCACGTTCGGGATGTCAGCAGTGATCTCTTCCGGACCCAGCTTGGTGTCACGGGAGATACAGGCCAGTTCCTGGATATGGATGGTGGTCAGGCGATCTTCCTGAACAACACGCTCGTTCACCAGGATCGAGTCTTCGAAGTTGTAACCGTTCCACGGCATGAACGCGACGCGCATGTTCTGACCCAGCGCCAGTTCCCCCAGGTCGGTGGACGGGCCGTCAGCCAGTACGTCGCCAGCCATGACCGGCTCACCCAACATCACGCAAGGACGCTGGTTGATACAGGTGTTCTGGTTGGAACGGGTGTATTTGGTCAGGTTGTAGATGTCGATACCGGCTTCGCCTGGCATCAGCTCATCTTCATTGACCTTCAGGACGATACGGGAGGCATCGACATAGTCGATTACGCCGCCACGCTTGGCCACTACGGTTACACCGGAGTCAACGGCCACAGCGCGTTCCATACCGGTACCTACCAGCGGCTTGTCAGCACGCAGAGTCGGTACAGCCTGACGTTGCATGTTTGAACCCATCAATGCGCGGTTCGCGTCATCGTGTTCCAGGAACGGGATCAGAGCCGCTGCCACAGATACGATCTGCTGCGGGCTCACGTCCATATACTGGATCTGGTCGGCGTTCATAAAGGTGGATTCACCTTTGTGACGGCACGGGATCAATTCATCTTTCAGACGGCCATCTTCGGTGGTCGCGGCGTTAGCCTGTGCGATCACGTACTTGCCTTCTTCAATAGCAGACAGGTAGTCCACTTCGTCGGTGATCACACCGTCAATGACCTTGCGGTACGGGGTCTCGAGGAAACCGTACTCGTTGGTACGAGAGTACACGGACAGAGAGTTGATCAGACCGATGTTCGGACCTTCAGGAGTCTCGATAGGGCACAGACGACCGTAGTGGGTCGGGTGTACGTCTCGGACTTCAAAGCCGGCACGCTCACGAGTCAAACCGCCCGGGCCCAGCGCAGAGATACGGCGCTTGTGGGTCACTTCGGAGAGCGGGTTGTTCTGGTCCATAAACTGGGACAGCTGGCTGGAACCAAAGAACTCTTTGACTGCGGCGGAGATCGGCTTGGCGTTGATCAGATCCTGCGGCATCAGGGTGTCCAGGTCGCCCAGGGAGAGACGCTCCTTGACCGCACGCTCGACACGCACCAGACCGACGCGGAACTGGTTTTCAGCCATTTCACCGACAGAACGGATACGACGGTTACCCAGGTGGTCGATATCGTCCACTTCGTCGTTACCGTTACGGATGTCGATCAGGCGCTTCATTACATCGACGATATCGTCTTTGGTCAGTACGCCAGCGCCAGTCTCGTCTTCACGACCCAGACGGCGGTTGAACTTCATCCGACCTACGGTAGACAGGTCGTAACGCTCGGCAGAGAAGAACAGGTTTTCGAACAGCTGCTCTGCTGCTTCACGTGTCGGCGGCTCGCCCGGACGCATCATGCGGTAGATTTCTACCAGCGCTTCCAGACGGTTGGTGCTGGAATCGACGCGCAGGGTCTCGGACATGTAGGCACCGTGATCCAGTTCGTTGGTGAACAGAACCTCGAAATGCTTGAAGCCGGCCTGGGACAGGTTGGCAATCGCTTCCAGACTCAGCGCCTGGTTGGCTGCCACTACCAGTTCGCCAGTTTGCGGATGTGCGTAGTCCTTGGCTGCAACTTTGCCAACAACGTACTCAACCGGTACCTCAATCTGGGTAACGGCGTCTTTTTCCAACTGACGGATGTGACGGGCAGTCACACGACGACCGGTTTCAACAACCACGGCACCATTGGCCACGATGTCGAAGGTCGCAGTTTCGCCACGCAGGCGCTCCGGCACCAGATCCATCATCAACTTGCCATCTTTGACCTCGAAACCGATGGTTTCGAAGAAGGTGGCCAGGATTTGTTCGGAAGTGAAGTCCAGGGCGCGCAGAATAATGGATGCCGGCAGTTTGCGACGACGGTCGATACGGACAAACAGGTTGTCTTTCGCATCGAACTCGAAGTCCAGCCAGGAGCCACGGTAGGGGATAACGCGAGCGTTATACAGCACCTTACCGGATGAATGTGTTTTGCCTTTATCGTGGTCGAAGAAGACGCCCGGGCTGCGGTGCAGCTGGGAAACGATAACCCGCTCGGTACCATTGATAACAAAGGTGCCGTTCTCGGTCATGAGCGGAATTTCGCCCATGTATACTTCTTGTTCCTTGATGTCTTTGACGGTGCCGGCAGCTGCTTCACGGTCGTACAGAACCATACGAAGCTTGACACGCAGCGGCGCGGAGTAGGTCACTCCACGGATCTGGCATTCTTTTACGTCAAATACCGGCTCACCCAGGCGATAGCTGACATACTGAAGCTCAGCACTACCGGAGTAACTGGTGATCGGGAAAACGCTACGGAAAGCGGCCTCTAGGCCATATTCACCTTCCGGGTCAGCCTCGATGAACTGCTTGAAGGAGTCCAGCTGAATGGACAACAGATAAGGCGTGTCCAGTACCTGGTCTCGCTTACCGAAGTCCTTACGAATGCGTTTTTTTTCGGTATAAGAGTAAACCATAGGGTTCCTCAGCTCGCTGATAAGTGACCCACTCTGTCCCGCGGGACAGCTCTGTCTCAACACCGTTTTGTGTTGGCCCGGACGAAAGAAGACAGTCCGGATTGCTGGTGCACCGAGAGTCGTAAACGGTGTGAAATGCTCTCAGTCTACAGCGCAAAAAGGCTGGTGAACAAAAATTCACCAGCCCTAGCCTGTTTTATCAGGCTAATCTACATAAATGCAGATTATTTGATCTCAACAGAAGCACCGGCAGCTTCCAGCTCTTTCTTCAGAGCTTCAGCTTCGTCTTTGGAGACGGCTTCTTTCAGGTTAGCCGGAGCAGCTTCTACCAGATCTTTGGCTTCTTTCAGGCCCAGACCGGTAGCGCCACGAACGGCTTTGATGACGGCAACTTTGTTGGCACCGGCAGCAGTCAGAACTACGTCGAACTCGGTCTTCTCTTCTACTGCTTCAGCGGCCGGACCGGCAGCAACAGCAACAGCGGCAGAAACACCGAATTTCTCTTCCATAGCTTCGATCAGCTCAACAACTTCCATTACGGACATGGAAGCAACGGCTTCGATGATTTGGTCTTTAGTGATAGACATGACAAAAATTCCTGATGTTGAATAAACTCAAACAGCCTAAATAGGCGAGAATCAAGCAGCAGCTTGCTTCTGATCACGCACAGCAGCGATGGTACGAACCAGCTTGCCAGCAGAGGCTTCTTTCATAGTAGCCATCAACTTCGCAATTGCTTCGTCGTAGGTCGGCAGCGTGGCCAGACGATCAATTTGTGCTGCGGCGATAAACTCACCGTTAAAAGCGCCAGCCTTGATTTCGAACTTTTGGTTCGCTTTGGCAAACTCTTTGAACAGACGAGCAGCAGCGCCCGGGTGTTCGTTAGAGAAAGCAATCAAGGTAGGACCGGTAAATGCGTCGTTCAGGCACTCGTATTCGGTACCTTCTACCGCGCGACGCAGCAGGGTGTTACGCACAACGCGCATGTACACACCGGCTTCACGAGCGGTTTTACGCAGGACGGTCATCTTGTCTACAGTGACACCGCGAGAATCGGCAACAACTGCAGAAAGAGCGCCTTTGGCAGCTTCGTTGACTTCAGCAACAATTGCCTTTTTGTCTTCGAGTCCCAATGCCATTGGCTTAACTCCTGGATTGAATCCGGGTCAAATGACCCAGTACTGACACATCCCCCCTACCTTTACAACAGAGGGGAACGATGCGGTAGCAGGATTCCAGAAGAGAAAGAATCTTTCTCGCTGGGTTTCCGGCACCGTCTACGCAGGAAACATTAAGGCTTTACAGCCTCCTGCGGTCTTGGACGGAGGTCGAAACCCCCAACCAATCAAGGCGCAAAATTATAGATTAAATTTTGCGCCTTGTAAAACCCATCAATTAGGCCTGAGCTTCCAGAGAAGCTTGGTCTACGGCAACACCGGCACCCATGGTGGTGGAGATGCTGACTTTCTTGATGAATTGACCTTTGGCGGAAGAGGGCTTGCCTTTTTTCAGGGCAACCAGCAGAGCTTCCAAGTTTTCTTTCAGCTGAACTTCGTTGAAAGAAACCTTACCCAGAGTGGTATGGATGATACCATTCTTGTCGTTACGGTAACGAACCTGACCAGCCTTGGCGTTCTTGACAGCTTCGGCAACGTTAGGAGTTACAGTACCAACTTTCGGGTTCGGCATCAGGCCGCGCGGGCCCAGGATTTGACCCAGTTGACCAACAACGCGCATGGCATCCGGGGATGCGATAACTACGTCGAAGTTCATCTCGCCTTTCTTAACCAGATCGGCCAGGTCATCCATACCTACCAGGTCAGCACCGGCAGCTTTAGCTGCTTCGGCATTGGCACCTTGGGTAAATACGGCAACGCGTACATCACGACCGGTACCGTGCGGCAGTACAGTAGCACCACGTACGTTCTGGTCAGATTTACGAGCGTCGATACCCAGGTTGACAGCAACGTCAACGCTTTCAACGAACTTGGCGGTAGCCAGTTCTTTCAGCAGGGCAATGGCTTCGTTGATGGAGTACTCTTTGGTACCGTCAACTTTTTCGCGAATAACGCGCATACGCTTGGAAAGTTTAGCCATTGTCTTAATCCTCCACTACCAGACCCATGGAACGAGCGGAGCCTGCGATGCAACGTACTTTTGCATCCAGATCGGCACCGGTCATATCCGGTTCTTTGGTCTTGGCGATTTCTTGCAGCTGGGCTACGGTCACCTTACCAACCTTGTCTTTGTTCGGCTTGGCAGAACCAGACTTGATGCCAGCAGCTTTCTTCAGCAGGAAGGAAGCAGGCGGAGTCTTGGTTTCGAAGGTGAAGGAACGGTCGCTGTAAACGGTGATCACGACCGGGGTCGGTGAACCTTTTTCCAGCTTTTCTGTACGAGCGTTGAACGCCTTACAGAATTCCATGATGTTAACACCGTGTTGACCCAGTGCAGGACCAACGGGAGGAGACGGGTTGGCTGCACCAGCAGCAACCTGCAGCTTGATATAAGCTGTGACTTTCTTAGCCATTAGGAAATTACCTCAAAAATGGGTTCTAGCGCCTCGGAGACATGCTCCTGCAAACGGCTCCCCAACTAATAAAGGGGCAGCGAATTATAGAGATATTCGCTGCCCCTGACAACTGTTGAGTGAACAGAAATCAATCAGCCCTTTTCGACCTGACCGAAATCCAGCTCAACGGGAGTAGAACGACCGAAGATCAGTACAGAAACCTTCACGCGGCTCTTCTCGTAGTCCACCTCTTCAACGGTTCCATTGAAGTCGGCAAACGGACCATCGGCAACCCGCACCATTTCACCCGGTTCAAACAGGGTTTTCGGACGCGGCTTGTCGTGGGCATCCTGCAGACGGTTCAGGATGGCATCGGCCTCTTTGTCGGAGATCGGTGCCGGACGGTCGGAAGTACCGCCGATGAAGCCCATGACGCGCGGTACGTTACGCACCAGGTGCCATGTGGTTTCATCCATGATCATCTGAACCAGGACATAGCCCGGGAAAAACTTGCGCTCACTCTTGCGCTTCTGGCCTGCACGCATCTCGACCACTTCTTCGGTCGGGACCAGTACTTCACCGAACATGTCTTCCATGCCATGCATCTTGATATGCTCGCGCAGGGATTTGGCGACACGGCCTTCATAGCCGGAAAACGCCTGCACGACATACCATCTCATACGCTGTTCACGTTGTTCAGTCATGGCTTATCCTTACACACCGGTAATCAGGTTGACCAACCAGACCAAGGCGCCGTCCAGAACGAACAGCAGCAGCCCCATCACGGCGGTCACCGCCAGCACAATCAGGGTTGTCTGAATGGCTTCCTGACGGGTTGGCCATACGACCTTGCGGACTTCCAGGCGAGACTCACGGGCGAATGCCAGTGTTGCCTTCCCTTTGGTGGTTTGCAGGGCTACTGCACCGGCAGCAGCGATGACAATGACCACACCCAAGGCGCGGACGGCAGCAATAACATCGCTCAGTAGATAATTACCTACTACAGCGGCCACCAGGATAATGAAAACCAGGCCCCAAAGCAGGGTATCCTTGCTTCCGCCCTGGTTCTCAGAACTAACACTCATACAACCCACCTGTATCTGACGTAACCAAAGACACAAAAGCCCCGTACGAGACGAGGTATATGGCAGGGGCGGCAGGACTCGAACCCGCAACCATCGGTTTTGGAGACCGCTGTTCTACCAATTCGAACTACGCCCCTGCATAAGAAAGCCCCTATTATAGGGGCTTTGCTTTATTTATGTAAGCCAAAGATTAAGCGATAACTTTAGCTACAACACCAGCACCTACGGTACGGCCACCTTCACGGATAGCGAAACGCAGGCCGTCGTCCATTGCGATCGGTGCAATCAGGGTAACAACCATCTTGATGTTGTCGCCCGGCATTACCATCTCTACGCCTTCCGGCAGTTCGATGGTACCGGTCACGTCGGTAGTACGGAAGTAGAACTGCGGACGGTAGCCTTTGAAGAACGGGGTATGACGACCACCTTCTTCTTTGGACAGCACGTACACTTCAGATTCAAACTTGGTGTGCGGCTTGATGGTGCCCGGCTTGGCCAGTACCTGACCACGCTCTACGTCTTCACGCTTCACGCCACGCAGCAGTGCACCGATGTTCTCGCCTGCACGACCTTCGTCCAGCAGCTTACGGAACATTTCAACGCCGGTACAGGTGGTCTTGGTGGTATCTTTGATACCAACGATTTCCACTTCTTCACCAACTTTAACGATACCGCGCTCTACACGACCGGTAACTACAGTACCACGGCCAGCGATAGAGAATACGTCTTCGATCGGCATCAAGAACGGCTGGTCAATCGCACGCTCCGGCTCCGGAATGTAGCTGTCCAGGTGGCCAGCCAGTTCCAGGATCTTCTCTT
>NZ_JAAKOE010000032.1:0-15533 GCF_049171255.1 Aeromonas sp. 603757
TCGAGTCAAGCCTTATTTTCAAAGGCTTTTCGAGGTTATCGACTCGGCTGTTTGCGTTGCCGCTTGCCCTGTCGATGGAGGCGCATTATAGGGATCTGGATCACGCTTGCAAGGGCCTTTTCGAATTAAATTCGCATTTTTGGCTCAACCGCTCACTAATCACCCAAAAAGCGTATTTATCCTGCAATAGCATACCCGTTTGGCGAGCTCGCTATCCTCTATATGGCGTGGCGGTGGTAGCAGATCAAGGTTGTGGCGATTTGGTCTCTCTACATCTATATGCATGGTGATCGAGGTCACGCCTTCGGGTAACATAGCGCCCCTTTGCGATTCACACACTCTTGGGCTTTGGAGAGTTTAATGCCTTTTGCACTTGGCCAGCGTTGGATTAGTGATACAGAGACGGATCTGGGGTTGGGGACTGTCGTTGCTGTTGAAGGACGCATGGTTACCCTGTTGTTTCCGGCTACCGGTGAAAACCGCATGTATGCCAAAGAAGAGGCGCCGGTCACCCGGGTCAGCTTCAATGTGGGCGATCAGATCACCAGTCACGAAGACTGGACCATGACGGTCGAAGAAGTGCAGGAGAAAGACGGCCTGCTTATATATGTAGGTGTGCGCACCGACAATAATGAGCCCGTTGCCCTCAAGGAAGTGTTTCTCAACAACTTTATCAAGTTCAACAAGCCGCAGGATCGCCTGTTCGCCGGTCAGATCGATCGGATGTCCCGCTTCACCCTGCGCTACGAAGCGCTGATCAACCAGCACCAACGTCGTCGCAACCCGACTCGCGGTCTGGCCGGTGGCCGGGTCAGCCTGATCCCGCACCAGCTCTATATTGCCCATGAAGTGGGTCACCGCTACGCTCCGCGCGTACTGCTGGCCGATGAAGTGGGTCTGGGCAAGACCATCGAAGCGGGAATGATCATTCATCAGCAACTGCTCTCCGGCCGCGCCCATCGGGTGCTGATCCTGCTGCCCGAAACTTTGCAGCACCAATGGCTGGTCGAAATGCTGCGCCGCTTCAACCTGCATTTCTCCCTGTTTGATGAGGAGCGCTGCATCGAGGCATTCGCAGATGCGGAGAACCCCTTCGAGACCGAACAGCTGGTGATCTGCAGCCTCGACTTCCTGCGCAAGAAGCGTCGTCGCTTCGAGCAAGTGCTGGAAGCCGAGTGGGATCTGCTGGTTGTCGACGAAGCGCACCATCTGGAGTGGAGTGAAGAGGCGCCGAGCCGTGCCTATGAGATGGTGGAAGCGCTGGCCGAACAGGTGCCGGGCGTACTGCTGCTGACCGCTACCCCGGATCAGCTGGGCCACCAGAGCCACTTTGCCCGTCTGCGCCTGCTCGACCCGGAGCGTTTCTACGACTATGAGGCTTTCCTCGCCGAGGAGCAGGCCTATGGTCAGGTCGCCAGCGCAGCGCAGGAGCTGCTGGATGGCGAGACCCTGAGCGATGAAGCCAGACAGATCCTCGCCAGCCAGCTGGAAGGGCTGGACTTGAGCGATGCTGAGGCCCGTCAGCAGGCGGTCGCCAAGCTACTGGACCAGCACGGCACCGGCCGGGTGCTGTTCCGCAACAGCCGCGCCAATATTCAGGGCTTCCCCGAGCGTCACCTCAACGTCTACCCCATGCCGCTGCCGGAGCAGTACAAAACTGCCATCAAGGTGATGGGCATGATGGGTGGTAACGGTGGCGATCTGCAGACCCGTGCCCTGCGCTACCTCTATCCCGAGAAGATCTTCCAGCAGTTCGAAGGCGACAACGCCACCTGGACCCAGTTCGACCCGCGCGTAGAATGGTTGCTGGAGCTGCTGCTCTCAGCCCGCCAGCAGAAGGTGCTGGTGATCTGCTCCGAAGCGGCGACCGCCATCGCGCTGGAAGAGGCGCTGCGTACCCGTGAAGGGATCCGTGGTGCCGTGTTCCACGAAGGGATGTCGATCCTCGAGCGGGACAAGGCCTCCGCCTATTTCGCCCAGCAAGAGGGTGGCGCCCAAGTGCTGCTCTGCTCCGAGATCGGTTCAGAAGGACGCAACTTCCAATTTGCCAGTCATCTGGTGCTGTTCGATCTGCCGCTCAATCCGGATCTGCTGGAACAACGTATCGGCCGACTGGATCGTATCGGTCAGCAGAATACCGTCGAGATCCACGTTCCCTATCTGGAAGGGACTGCCCAGCGCGCCCTGCAACTCTGGTATCACGATGGTCTGGACGCGTTCGAGCAGACCTGCCCGACTGCCCGCCCGGTATTCGAAGCGGTACGTGAAGAGCTGTTCGAGCTGCTGGCCGCCAACACCGGCGATCAGGCAACCCTCGAGGCCCTGCTGGTCAAGACCCGCGAACTGCACGAGCCGCTCAAGGCCCGACTGGAGCAGGGCCGCGATCGCCTGCTGGAGATCCACTCCAGCGGTGGCGCCGCCGCCCAGCAGCTGGTCGACAAGCTGGCCGCCGAAGATGACGACACCGGCATGATCTCCTTTGCCCTCAAGATGTTCGACGAGATCGGCGTCAATCAGGATGACCGTGGCGAGAACGCGCTGGTGCTGACTCCCGGTGATCATATGCTGGTTTCCAGCTTCCCAGGCCTGCCGCAAGATGGCATGACCATCACCTTCGATCGCAACACCGCCCTGTCGCGGGATGACATGGCGCTGCTCTCCTGGGATCACCCCATGATGCGCGGCGGTATCGACCTGATCCTGGGCTCCGAGATCGGTGCCACCTCGGTAGCACTGCTCAAGAACAAGGCGCTGCCCATCGGCTCCATCCTGCTTGAGCTGATCTTTGTCGCCGAGTCTGCGGCCCATCCCCAGCTCTACCGATTCATGCCGCCGACGCCAATCCGTCTGCTGATGGACAAGAACGGCCAGAATCTGGGTGATAAAGTGGCGTTCGATGCCTTCAACCGCCAGCTGACTCCGGTCAATCGCCACCTCGGCAGCAAGCTCGTGACTGCATCCCAACCGGTAATCCACGGTCTGATTGGCAAGGGCCAGGCCATTGCCGAAGAGCTGAAAGCCGGGATTGTCGACAAGGCCCGCGCCCAGATGGCGCAGACCCTGCAGCAGGATCTCGATCGTCTGGAAGCGCTCAAGGCAGTCAACCCGAACGTGCGAGACAGCGAGCTGGATTATCTGCGCAATCTGCAGGCAGAATTGCACCACCTGATCGATCAGACCCAACTCAAGCTGGATGCCATCCGCTTTATCGTGGTCACCCATAACTGACAAGGTACCGACCGACAGCGGCCAGACCCAGCTCAAACTGGATACCCAAGGCCGCTTTGTCGTGGTTACCCATAACTGATGGGG
Source organism: Aeromonas sp. 603757 (assembly GCF_049171255.1). Lineage (NCBI taxonomy): Bacteria > Pseudomonadati > Pseudomonadota > Gammaproteobacteria > Aeromonadales > Aeromonadaceae > Aeromonas > Aeromonas sp. 603757. The sequence continues at coordinate 3,313 of NZ_JAAKOE010000032.1, forward strand.
GCTTGCCCCCACCTTCTGATGCGAGACATTTATGTTTGAATACTCACCGCCTCTGGAACCCTGGCTCGATATCCTGTTCAAGGACAAGGACATCATGGTGGTCAACAAGCCCACTGGCCTGCTAAGCGTCCCCGGGCGCGGCCCCGAGAATGAAGACAGCGTCCTGCATCGGGTGAAACAGCAACACCCCAAGGCGGCGGCAGCTCATCGCCTCGACATGTCCACCACTGGAGTCATTGTCATTCCCCTCAATCCCAACTCTCATCGGGAGCTGAGCCGACAATTTCGCGAGCGGGAGACAGAGAAGCACTACCTCGCCTGGGTGTGGGGTGAGCCGGAAGCAGAGTCGGGACAGGTTGACCTGCCGCTCTGCGTCGACTGGCCCAACCGCCCGAAGCAGAAGGTGGATCACGAGGAGGGGCGTCATGCTCTGACCCTGTGGGAAAAACTGAAAGTGGAGAACGGCAACAGCCTGATCAAGTTGACCCCCATCACAGGTCGCTCCCACCAGCTGCGCGTCCATATGCTGGAGCTGGGGCACCCGATCCTGGGTGACAACCTCTATGCTCATCCGGATGCGCTGGCGGCTGCGCCCCATCTCTACCTGCATGCGGCCATGTTGACCATCAGTCACCCCCGTAGCGGCGAGCGGATGACCTTCGAGGCGCCGGCTCCTTTCCCGGTCTGCTCCCGCAAATCGCAGAGATAAAAAAGCCCCCATCGCGAGATGGGGGCTTTTTCATTCGGGTCAGACGCGAATATCGATCTTGCTTCCCAAAGAAGCGCTGGCCGATGTCGGTGCAACCGGCGCTGATTGCGCTGCGTTTTGCAGCAGCTTCAGCGCAGCTTCGCCCTCTTGGGTCTGCTGTTTCTTGGCCAGACTGGCCGTCATCAGAGCAGAACCAAACGACGCATTTGCAGAACTTGATATATCCATAGGGTTCCTCCTGCACTCAACAGTATCGGCCAAGCGGCCCCGAACATAAGCACTGAATGCAAAACAATCTGAAAGTCGCTTTTCTATCAGTCAGATAGCAATTGCATTCATGGCCCCTGCTCACCGCTGGATGACGCCTTCAAGCTCCTGTGCCGTCATCGGCCGAAGCACCTTGCAAGGGTTGCCAGCCGCCACCACGTTGGCGGGCACATCTTTGGTCACCACCGAACCGGCACCGATGACGCTGTTGTCACCGATAGTGACGCCGGGACAGATGACGACGCTACCGCCGATCCAGACGTTGTGACCGATCCGTACAGGCTTGCCGAACTCGACACCCTTGATACGTGGCGCCACCGCCACCGGATGAGCGGCGGTGTAGATCTGCACCCCGGGCGCCAGCAGCACGTTGTCGCCGATATGCACCTCACAGACGTCGAGGATGGTGCAATTGACGTTGGCGTAGAAGTTCTCGCCGACGAAGATATTGGCGCCATAGTCGCAGAAGAACGGCGGATTGATGGCGCACTCATGGCCGCGACCACCGAGCAGCTCGTGCAGCAAAGCATCCCGCGCCGGTTTCTCCTGCCAGCAGGTGTTGAAGGTGTGATAAAGCCTTCGGCAGCGCTCACGTGCCGCTTTGAGCCCGGGATCGCCCGCGTCATAGGGCTCCCCCGCCACCATCTTCTGCCACTCGGCACCGCGCACCACTTTCGTCATCGCCTACTCCATCAGCCAGATCAGGGATTCATAAGGGCGCAGCATACCCGATTGCGGTTGGGCCGGGCTATCCAGGTAGTTGCCGAGCAGCAGCCGACCTTGCCCGCTTTGCAGCTCGGCAGGCAAGGCAAACTCAACCGGCTCGCCGTAGAAGTTGCTCACCACCAGCAGGGTCTGACCGTTGGCGCGGCGGGCATAGGCCCAGATCTGCGGGTGCCCGGTCAGCAGCTCCTGATAATCCCCCTGGGTGAAGATGGGGTGCGCCTTGCGCAGGGCGATGAGATCCCGGTAGTGCCAGAACACCGAGTGCTGGTCGGCCAGCGCCGCCTCGGCATTGATCTCGGAATAGTTGGCGGCTGGCTTGAGCCAGGGTGTCCCGTTGGTGAAACCGGCGTTGGCCGCAGCGCTCCACTGCATCGGGGTGCGCGAGTTGTCGCGGGACTTGGCACCGAGAATGGCGAGGATCTCGGCCTCGCTCATCCCTTCGGCCTGCTTGATGGCAAAGATGTTGCGGCTCTCCACATCCTGATAGTCATCGATGCGCTGATAGCCGGGGTTGGTCATGCCGATCTCCTCCCCCTGATAGATGTAGGGGGTGCCCTGCAAACCGTGCAGCGTGCTGGCCAGCATCTTGGCGGCCACAACCCGATGCTCGCCCTCGTCACCGAAGCGGGAGACGATGCGCGGCTGATCGTGGTTGCACCAGAACAGCGCCGACCACCCCTTGCCGTGCATGCCACTCTGCCAGTGGTTGAAGATGCGCTTGAGTTCGATGAAATCGAACGGAGCCTTGGTCCACTTGTCGCCGTTGGGGTAATCCACCTTGAGGTGATGGAAGTTGAACACCATGGAGAGCTCGGAGCCATCGAGGGCGCCATAGCGCTGACAGTGCTCCAGTGAAGTAGAGGACATCTCCCCCACCGTCATGGCGCCGACAGGAGCAAACACGTCGCGGCTCACGTCCTGCAAAAATTCGTGGATGCGCGGCCCGTCGGTGTAGAAGCGGCGGCCATCGCCAATCTCGTCGTTCGGGAACGCCTGATCCTTGGAGATAAGGTTGATAACGTCGAGGCGGAACCCATCCACCCCCTTCTTGGCCCAGAAGTGGATGATATTTTTCACCTCGGCACGCACCGCCGGATTTTCCCAGTTGAGATCCGCCTGCTCGCGGGCAAACAGGTGCAGGTAGTACTGACCGGTGGCGGGATCCAGCTCCCAGGCGCTGCCACCAAACTTGGATTGCCAGTTGTTGGGTACGCCGCCATCCACCGGATCGCGCCAGATGTAGTAGTCGCGGTAGGGGCTGTTTTTATCCCCCAGCGCCGACTTGAACCAAGCGTGCTCGGTGGAGGTGTGGTTGACCACGATATCCGTCACGATGCGGATATCGCGCGCGTGGGCGGCGGCCAGCAGCGCCTCGAAATCAGCCATGGTGCCGTAGGCGGGGTCGATGGCAAGGTAGTCGGCGATGTCGTAGCCGTTGTCCACCTGCGGGGAGACGTAGACAGGGGTCAGCCAAAGGGCATCGACCCCCAGGGTTTTGAGATAGTCGAGGCGCGCCATGATCCCCTTGAGGTCGCCGGTGCCACGGGCGCCGGAATCCTGAAAGCTCTTGGGGTAAATCTGGTAAATCACGGCACTCTGCCACCAGGGTGTTTGGCTCATGGGTCTTTCTCTTGTCTCGAATAGAAAATGGAGAGGGCGACCCACGGGTCGCCCTGATAATCAGTGTCAGGCGCTGGCTTGGGCCAACTTGCCTGCGGCTTGCTGGCGCTTGTAGACCAGCATGGTCAGCACCACGGGCACCACGATGGCGACCAGCATGGCGATGGCGAACACAGCCCAGTATTGCGGCTGGATGGAGAGGATGCCGGGCAGGCCGCCTACCCCGATGCCGTTGGCCATTACCCCGGCAAAGCCACAAATGAGGGCGGCAAGGCTGGACCCAACCATGGCGCACAGCATGGGGAACTTGTACTTGAGGTTGATACCGTACATGGCCGGTTCGGTCACCCCGAGGTAGGCGGAGATGGCAGCAGGTACCGAGATCTCCCGCTCGTTCTCCTTGCGGCTAATCAGAATGATGCCGACGACCGCAGAAGCCTGAGCGATGTTGGAGAGGGCGATCAGCGGCCAAATCGGGGTACCACCCATGCTCTGCATCAGTTGCAGATCCACCGCGTTGGTGGTGTGGTGGATGCCGGTGATGACCAGCGGCGCGTAGAGGAAACCGAACAGGGCGGCACCGATAGGGGCGAAGGAGCCGGTCATGGCGGCCTTGGCAGCGAAGCCGACACCGTCACCAATCCAGCGGCCGAACGGGCCGATAAAGGCGTGAGCCACGATCACCGCCAGCAGCAGCGAGACAAACGGCACAATCACCAGATAGAGGTAAGCCGGAATGATCCGCTTGAGGTTGGTCTCTACCCAGGCGAGGAACACGCCCGCCAGCAGCGCCGGAATGACCTGCGCCTGATAACCCACCTTCTGGATCACGAACAGACCGAAGTCCCACACCTCGGGAGTCTGCTGACCGATGCCGTAGGCGTTCATCAACTGCGGTGACACCAGCGTCACCCCCAGCACGATACCCAGGATCTCGGAGCCGCCCATCTTCTTCACCGCAGACCAGCAAACACCGACCGGCAGGAAGTGGAAAATCGCCTCGCCCAGCAGCCAGAGGAAGGCATGCACCTGAGCCCAGAACTGGCTGATCTCGGTGAGGGTGTGAGTGCCATCGTCGAACATCTTGATGTCGCCGATGACGTTGCGAAAGCCCAGGATCAGACCGCCGGTGATGATGGCGGGCAGCAACGGTACGAAGATCTCCGCCAGATGGGAGATACCCCGCTCCAGCGGGTTCATGTTCTGGCGCGCCGCCTGCTTGGCTGTCTCCTTGCTGCCGCCGCTGACGCCGAGCTGCTCGGTCAGCGCCTTGTACCACTGCTCTACCTCGTTGCCGATCACCACCTGGAATTGACCGCCCTGGGTGAAGCTTCCCTTCACTGCCGGAATGGTTTCGATGGCCTTGCTGTCGGCCTTGGCCGGATCATTCAGGACGAAGCGCAACCGGGTCAGGCAGTGGCTGACGGTAGCGATGTTCTCCTTGCCGCCGACCTTGTCGATCAGGGTGGCAAGCTGCTGTGCGTTGATCTTGGACATGGGTCTTCCCTCTGTGACGCCATTGAATAGTGGTCTGTATCGCCCTTTTGAGCCAGTCTGTCGGCCGGAGCGTTTTTGGTATCGTTCCCATTTAGCATGCCGACAATCTGGTCAGATCGAAATGGGAACGTTCCCAATTCGTGGCCAGCGTCACAAAAAGCGCACTTTTTGTTCAGTCGGAAGTGATGGGGCTCACAGGGTTCGACAGGGGGCGATTGTCACCTGCGGGGGTTTCTCCTGCTCAATCTGGCCGAGCAGCTGACGCGCCGCCTGCTCCCCTGCCCCCTTGTAGCCAAGATCGAGACTGAGGGCATTGGGGAAGAGGAAACTGAACATGGGGTTGTTGCCAAGGCCGGTCACCAGCACCTCGCTACGCCCTTGTTCTTGCAGGTATTTTGCCGCACCGATGGCGATGGTGTCGCTGGCGCAGACCAGCGCCTGGGTGGAGGGGGTAAGCAGCTCGGCCGCCAGCCGGTAGCCGCTCTGCAGGCTGAGATCACCGAGGGCGCTGCGCGGGTGCAACCCCTGCTCTGCGCAGTAAGCGAGATAGGCGTCGAGGCGACGCTGGCCGGTGGTGAGATCCGAGGCATCCACCCCCAGATAGGCGATATCGCGGGCGCCACGGCTTGCCAGCTGCGCCAGCATGGTGCGCACCGCACCAGCGTCGTCAAAGCAGACCGAGGAGAAACCGGGATATTCACGAGCGACCAGCACCAGCTTCTCTTTCAGCGGCGCCATGGCGGCATAGTCCAAGTCATTGAAGGCGAACAGGATAATGCCATCCACCCCGCGCCGCTCCAGCACCGCCAGATGCTCCTGTACCTTGGCGGGGGAGAACTTGCTCTCCATCAGCACGGCATCGTAGCCACGCTGGTAGAGGGTCTCCAGCATGCCGCGCACCGCCTGATTCTCCGAGCTGGAGTCGAGCCGCGAGACGATGATCCCCACCACCTGCTGGCTCTGGCTGCGCATGGCACGCGCCGATTTGCTCGGCACGAAGCCATGCTCGGCGATGACCTGCTCCACCCGCTCGCGGGTCTCCTGCTTCACCTTGGGATCCTGGTTGAGCACCCGGGAGACGGTCGACTTGCCGACGCCACTCAGTCTGGCGATATCGAGGATGGTCAGTTTCTTGTCCATGAATTGGCTCACAGGAGGCTAGGCGGTGGAATTGCCCACATTGTTGTGATTAACCCCTGTGAATACAAGCCCATGGCGTTAGAATGCCCTTTTTGCCCCGCCGTCAGGGTGTGTGGGCACAGCACAGGATGCCCATCATGGATCTGCTGGCCAGTCTGCTCTTCTCCCTCTCCATCACAGGGCCCATCTGCGTGGTGCTGCTGCTCGGCATCTTGCTCAAGCGGTTGGGGCTGCTGCCAGATCCCTTTACCGAATCCGCCTCGCGACTGGTGTTTCAGGTCACCCTGCCCGCTCTGCTCTTTCTCAGTATTCTGGGTACCAACTTCGCCACCATGCCGAGCTTCTGGTTTATCGGCTATGGCCTGCTCGCCACCGTTATCAGCTATCTGGTGCTGGAGCTGCTGGCCGGACGTTTTATCGGGGAGCAGCGACTGCGCGGCATCTTCGTGCAGGGGAGCTTTCGCGGCAACAGCGCCATTATCGGGCTTGCCTATGTGCAAAACGCCTATGGCCACGAAGGGTTGGGGGCGGCGGCCTTCTATGTCGGTGCGGTGACCGTGCTCTACAACATTCTCGCGGTGATCACCCTCACCCGCAGTCTCGGCGGTGCCACCGGCATTCGCCCCATTCTGCTCGGCATCATCAAGAATCCGTTGATCATCGCCATTGTGGCGGCGCTGCCGTTTACCCTGCTCGGTATCAAGATGCCGCAACTGCTGCTCACCACCGGCAGCTACTTCGCCAACATGACGTTGCCACTGGCGCTGCTCTGCACCGGCGCCTCCCTCAGCCTCGACGCCCTGCGTGGTGGTGCAGCCATTGCGGGCTGGGCCAGCATCATGCGGCTCTGCCTCATTCCGGCTGCGTTCACTCTGGGGGCGGCCCTGCTCGGCTTCAGCCATCTGGAGCTGGGTATTCTGTTTCTCATCAGCGCCACCCCGACTGCCGCCGCCAGCTATGTGATGACCCGTGCAATGGGGGGCGACAGCGTGCTGGCCGCAAACATTATCGCCACCACCACCCTCGGTTCGCTGGTCACTACCAGCCTCGGGGCAACTCTGATGAATTACCTCGGTCTTATGTACTGACCCTGCCCGAGGAAACTGCCAACCTCATCGCCACCACGAACCTTGGCTCCCATACACTGGCAGGGAGCAACCCTGATGAACTATCTGGGCCTGATGTACTGACAGCTTGACCTTGCCGGAGGCGGCAGCTTTAGGCTGGCGCCCATCAACAGAGGAGATATCCCATGACCATCGAACTCACCGTGTCCGGCATGTCCTGTGGTGGCTGCGCCGCCAGTCTGCAAAAAGCGCTGCTGGCCCAGCCTGCGGTCACCACCGCGACCGTCGATTTTGCCAGCAGCAAGGCCGTCATCGAGAGTGATCTGAGCAAGGCCGAGCTGATCGCCCTGATCGAAGCCAAGGGTTTTTCTGCGAGTTAAATTATCTCCATAGAGGTATAAAACAGGTTAAAAATCTGTACTCACCTGTCTTTTGGTGAGTTTTATCACAGACCCGGGTTATTAAACGGGCAAACTTGCTGCGATTATTCCAACCATAAGGATTTGCAGCATGACCCTACCGATCCGCAAGCCCCTGCTCGCCGCCGTCGTCAGCCTGACCCTCTCCCCCATGGCAATGGCCCTGCCCAACGTCCATATTCTGGCAACCGGCGGCACCATTGCCGGAGCTGGCCAGTCCGCTACCCAGTCCAACTACGAGGCTGGCAAGGTGGCCATCGAAACCCTGATCGCCGCCGTGCCCGAGATGAAGAACGTGGCCGATGTGCAGGGTGAGCAGGTGGTGAAGATCGGCTCCCAGGACATGAACGACGAGGTGTGGCTCAAGCTGGCCAAACGGGTCAACGAGCTGCTGGCCAAGGATGACGTGGATGGCATTGTCATCACCCACGGCACCGACACCATGGAAGAGACCGCCTACTTCCTCAATCTGACCGTCAAGAGCGACAAGCCGGTGGTGCTGGTCGGCGCCATGCGCCCCTCCACCGCCATGAGTGCCGATGGCCCGCTCAACCTCTACAACGCCGTGGTGACCGCCTCCGACCCCACCTCCAAGGGCCGTGGCGTGATGGTAGCGATGAACGACACAGTGCTCGATGCCCGCGACGTCACCAAGACCAACACCACCGGGGTGCAGACCTTTGCCTCCCCCAACTTCGGCCCGCTGGGTTACATCCACAACGGCAAGATCGACTATCAGCGCAGCCCGGCCCGTCTGCACACCAGCAAGACGCCGTTTGACGTGAGTAAGCTCGACAAGCTGCCGCAAGTTGGCATCGTCTACAGCTACGCCAACGCCACCGACTTGCCGGCCAAGGCGATGGTGGATGCCAAGTTCGACGGTATCGTCAGCGCCGGGGTGGGCAACGGCAATCTCTACCACACCCTGTTCGACACCCTGGCCAAGGCGAGCAAGGATGGCATCCGCGTCGTACGCTCCGCCCGCGTGCCGACCGGCGCCACCACCCTGGATGCCGAGATCGATGATGCCAAGTACGGCTTCGTGGCCTCCGGCACTCTCAACCCGCAGAAAGCGCGGGTGCTGCTGATGCTCTCCCTGACCCAGAGCAAGGATCCGGCCCAGATCCAGCGCTGGTTCCAGCAGTTCTGATAAAGGTTTTCTGACAAGTAATAAGCAAGGGCGGGACTTCCCGCCCTTTTCACTCCTGCAATGCTGCCTCGCCCATTACGCCGTTTGGCGAGGTCATCCTTCCCTTTTCCGGCCATTTTTTTCAGCCATCACAAAGCGCTGTCATCAAATTAGCGAGCCGGATCACCCGCTTTCACAAGCGCATCGCCGCCAAATTCATTACACTGCCAGCGATCTTATCCACTCAAGGAGTGCTGTTGCTGTATGGAAATATTGATCCTGCTGGGATTGATTTTGCTTAATGGCGTCTTCGCCATGTCAGAAATCGCCATCGTCACCGCACGCAAGGCTCGCCTCGGCAAGCTTGCCTCCGAAGGCAACCGCTCCGCCGCCATTGCCCTCAAACTGGGCGAAGACCCGACCCATTTTCTCTCTGCCGTCCAAATCGGCATTACCAGCATCGGTCTGCTCAACGGTATCTACGGCGAATCCCTGCTGGCCCAGCCCTTCTCCCTCTGGTTGCAGGAGTGGGGACTATCCCCAAAGAGCAGCGGCCTGATCGCCACCGTCATTGTAGTGGTGGTAGTCACGTACCTATCCATCGTGGTGGGGGAGCTGGTACCCAAGCGCCTCGGCCAGCTCAATGCCGAGCGCATCGCCTGTCTGGTGGCCCGCCCCATGCACTGGCTCGCCACCCTGACCCGCCCCTTCGTCTGGCTGCTGTCGGCCTCCACCAATGCCAGCCTGCGGCTGCTGCGGGTCAATCAGAATGGCAGCGCCAACGTTACCGAGGAGGAGATCCACGCCATGCTGGTGGAGGGCTCTGAAGCCGGGGTGATCGAGGATCATGAGCACACCATGCTGCGCAACGTCTTCCGTCTCGACGAGCGCAGCCTCTCCTCCCTGATGGTGCCGCGCAGCGATATCCGCTATCTGGATCTGGCGCTGCCGCTGGAGAGCAACCTGCAGCGACTGGTGGAGTATCGCCACAGCTATTTTCCGGTCTGCGACGGCAACCTGTCAGAATTGGTGGGTATCATCAATGTCAGCAAGGTGCTGCACGCCTATATCAAGGGGGAGCCCATCGATCTGGCAGCCCTGACCCAGGAGGGCAGCCTGCTGCCCGAGACCCTCAACGGCGTCGAGCTGCTCAACCACTTCCGCACCCACAGCGAACAGATGGCGCTGGTGGTGGACGAATATGGCGAGCTGCAGGGGCTGGTCACCCAGCAGGATCTGCTGGAGGCGCTGGCCGGGGATTTCCAGCAGGAGGATGGCGAGGACAACTGGGCCTTCCGGCGCGCCGACGGCAGCTGGCTGCTCGATGGCCTGATCCCGCTGCCCGAGTTGAAGGACTGTCTGGAGTTGGTTCGTCTGCCAGAAGAAGAAAAACATCACTATCACACCCTCGGAGGGCTTATCATGCTGCTCCTTGGTCGTGTTCCACAAACCGGAGACCTGGTGACACTGGAACAGTGGCAACTGGAAATTGTTGACATGGATGGCCTGCGCATCGACAAGGTGCTCGCCATGCCCTTGACCGATCAACCCAGCTAACCTGCGGAGTTTGCAAGTATGGAGCAGTTTTACCAACTGGCTCACGCCTTTATGAATCACGATCTGAACACACTTTCCGATCCCAAGATGGCCTTCATGATCTGTGGTGTGATTCTGACGTTTCTGGTACTGGAAAACGGATTCATCCCTACCGCCTTTCTGCCCGGTGACAGCCTGCTGATCCTCACCGGCGTGCTCATCTATCAGGATGTATTGTCTCTCGGGGTGATCCCGCTGTTGATCATGGCTACATTTGTCGGCACCTGGCTCGGTTACATGCAGGGGCGCTTTCTCGGCCACACCCAGCTCTACCATCGGCTGATGTCCCACGTGGAAGAGCGGCACCAACAGAAGGTCTACCACCTGCTGGACAAGTACGGGATCATCACCCTGATCACCGCGCGCTATATCGCCTTCGTACGCACCGCCTACCCCTACATCGTCGGTGCCACCGAGCTGCCCCAGGGGCGCTTTCTCATCGTCAATCTGATCAGCTCCATCATGTGGATCTGCCCGCTGGTAGGGTTTGGCTACTACCTGAGCCACACCAAGCTGGCCGCCGAATACCAGACCCAGTTCTTCAATATCATCATCTATCTGCCGGTGGCCCTGCTGGTGGGTGGCATGGTGGCACTGGTCTGGCGCTGGATCAGCAAACGCAGGGCCGCGCAGCCGCGGGATTGACCCCTCGCCCAGCGCCCAACCCGAAAGCCCTCGCTAGAGGGCTTTTTTGATCGCCAATTTTGCGCAAATAGCAGAAATAGTCCCGCTCGGCCCTTGTAAAGCCGGGGTAAAAATGAGTGAATCTAGCGCCTTTTTTTGGATGGGAATGGAGTCGGTTGTATGTGGTGTCGGATTCGCGCAGCAGCGCTGGTTGTCGGGTTGATGGGAATGCTGGGATTGCCTGCGGTCAGCGCGGCACCCAACCCAGCCAAACTGGAAGTACGCTCAAGCAGCGCTCTGGTCGTGGATGTAAAAACGGGCAAGACGCTCTACCAGAAGAATGCCACCAAGGTGCGTCCCATCGCCTCTCTCACCAAGCTGATGACAGCGCTGGTGGTGCTGGATGCCAAACAGAATCTCAACCAGACCATCACGGTCGACAAGAACGATCTGGATCGGGTCAAACACACCCACTCCCGCATCCGCATGGGCACCAAGGTGACCCGCCGCGACGCCCTGCATCTGGCGCTGATGTCCTCCGAAAACCGGATGGCCTCGGCACTGGCGCGTCACTATCCGGGCGGTCGCAGCGCCTTCGTGCGAGCCATGAACAACAAGGCCAGACAGCTGGGTATGCGTAATACCCACTTCTACGACTCCACCGGCCTCTCCACCCGCAACGTCTCCACCGCCCAGGATCTGGGCAAGCTGGCCGCCGCCGCCTATCGCCAGCCGCTGATCCGTCAGTTCACTCAGGATGAGAACCGGGAGATGCGCTTCAGCGCCCCCGCCTACAGCCTGATGTTCAACAACACCAACCCGCTGGTGAAAAACCCGGATTGGGACGTGCGCCTCTCCAAGACCGGCTTCACTGACGAAGCGGGTCGCTGTCTGGTGATGCGCGCCAAACCGGACAGCCGCGAGCTTGCCATCGTGCTACTCAACTCGGTGGGCAAACGCACCCCCATCGGCGATGCCAACCGCATTCGCAAATGGTTGAAAAGCTGAGTAAATATCTCGACACAAAAGGATGCTGCGGCATCCTTTTTTATTGCCTGCAGAACGCCTCTGCAGGCCTTGCAGGATGTTGATGAGCGAACCCTTAGTGATGTCTGCGCGGCATCTGCCGTTGCAACGGCAGGCATACAGCGCGCCTATAGATGAGGCAAAGGGTAGTGAGGCGGTGCAACGATCAGAAGAACTGTGCGCAATCACAGAAAGGGGAAGAAATGAGGACAAGAACAGCCAGGTAAACGGGCGATCCCCCCGCAACAGCGCACGGGGATCCGCACCAAAGAGTTAAATGTCGCCCATAAAAAAACAGCCCCGACCGAAGTCGAGGCTGTCTGTATGGTGCGCCCGAGAGGATTCGAACCTCTGACCACCTGGTTCGTAGCCAGGTACTCTATCCAGCTGAGCTACGGGCG
>NZ_JAAKOE010000033.1:0-14443 GCF_049171255.1 Aeromonas sp. 603757
CAGAGCAGAGCAGAGCAGAGCAGAGCAGAGCAGAGCAGAGCAGAGCAGAGCAGAGCAGAGCAGAGCAGAGCAGAGCATCGGCCACTGTGGAATAGGAAGAGTGGGTTGGTGGCAGATTTCAGCGCAGATGGTGGGGGGAGGTGACGCCACACCAATGAACCTGATCTACATCTCTCTAGCGGGGCAGATAGCAAGAAGGGAGCCTGAGGCTCCCTTCTTTGTTAGCGGTAATGTGATGGCTGTTGGCTAGAACCAGAAGCCGATGATAAAGGAGCCCGCCAGCGTCAGCATCACGTTGGCCACCGCATAGGTACCGGCATATCCGAGCGCCGGAATGGAGCTGTTGGCTGCCTCGTTGACCACATCCATCGCCGGGGCACAAGTACGGGCACCTGTGATGGCACCGAGCAACAGCGCCGGGTTCATTTTGAGCACCCAGACCCCGAACAGATAGCCTACCAGCACCGGCAAGGTGGTCACCAGCATGCCGGAGAAGAGCACTACCGTACCTACCTCGCTGAGGTGGTCGAGGATGCCGCCACCGGCTTTCAGTCCCGTGCTCACCATAAAGACCGCCAGACCGAGATCCTTGGCCAATCTGAGCGCGCCGGGCGGCACATAGCCGACCGTCGGGTGGTTGGCCCGCAGGTAACCCATCAGAATGCCTGCCAGCAGCAGGCCGACGGCGTTGCCGAGGCCAAACTCGATCTGACCGAACACCAGCGAAACGGAGCCGATCAGCAGGCCCAGCACGAAGAAGGTGGTGAAAGCCACCAGATCTGTGGTCTGGCTGTGGATGCTGATAAAGCCGATCTTGTTGGCCAGCAGTTTGACCCGCTGTTTCTCGCCACTGATCTGCAGCACGTCGCCTTTTTGCAGCATGATGTTGCGATCGAACGGCATCTCGATCTGGGAGCGTACCACCCGGTTGAGGAAGCACCCTTTTTCGGTGAGGTTGAGCTCCACCAGATGGCGGCCTACCACGGAGTCATTCTTTACCACTATCTCTTCGGTGACGATCTGTAGGTCAAGCAGGTTGCGGTCGAACACCTCTTTACCGTTGCGGTAGTTTACATCCAGCTTTTCGTGGCTCTCGGGATAGCCCACTAGGGCGATCTCATCCCCTTCCTGAATGACGGCATCGCCATCGGGACTGGCCAGAATGCCGTTGCGGCGGATCCGCTCTACATAGCAACCGGTATGGGGATAGATGCCGGTCTCTCGCAGGGTACGACCACCTATCCATGCCGCCAGCTCGGGGCCGACCCGATAGGCGCGGATGATGGGTAGATAGGTCTTGCGACTGTCGCTGTCGGAGAGACCCCGCTCACGGGCGATTTTTTGCGCTTCGGTATTGAGATCGAGTCGTGCCAGTGACGGGAGATAGCGCACCACCAGCATCAGACCAACCAGACCCACCAGATAGGTCAGGGCGTAGCCGATGCCCATGTTATCGAGTACCGCCTGCATATCGGTTTGATGGGGCAGGTTGAGCAGACCACTGCGCAGGGCATCCTGTGCACCCACCAGCGCCGGGGTCGATGTGAGGGAACCCGCCAGGATCCCCGCCGCCATGCCTGGCCCCAGATTGAAGAACTTGGCCAGCCCCACTGTCAGCAGCAGAGCTGTCAGCAAGATCACCAGAGTCAGGGTGATGTAGTGGATGCCATCGCGCAGGAAGACGCTGAAGAAGTGGGGGCCAGCCTCAATCCCCACACAGAAGATGAAGAGCATAAAGCCGACGTTTTCTGTGGTGGCAGTAAACTCGAAGCCCATCTGGCCAAACAGCAGGGCGGTAAACAGCACACCTATGGTGTTGCCAATCTGGAAGTTGCCAATCCGCACTTTGCCAAGCAGCAGGCCGAAGGCCAATACCACGAAGAGCAGCAGGGAGTCGCTTTGATGTAGCAGTGTCACGAAATCTATGGTCATGCCCGGAAAAACCGAGGAAAAAAGTGGGGTCGATATTGTGCCGGATCTATCCCCAATAAAGAAGCGCAAGGGTGCGATTAATCGGACGTTATCGGACGCTATCTGTGGAGCCGGCGGCGTGATAGGGAGACAAGTGGAAGAAATCTGGCAATTTTTGCTGTAACCGTCGTTGTCAATTAGTGAAATCTGCTGCCCGCGACCGAAGTGCTCTGGCGCAGGCCGATATTTTAGATTCTGCTGTCCGGCCGCTTGGCGGGGATCAGTTTCAGCAGATTCAACCGATGGCCACCATGGTTGGCTGAGGGGCAAATCAGCTTGATATTTACCCGTTCTCCCACGGGGCATGGGTTGGCAAAAAGATGCCTCTGAAAAGTGCCAATAGAGCCTGTCACCCCGCTGTTCCTGAGGGGGCAAAAAAACAGCATAAAATCAGGTTAGCCAGCAAAATGACTCTTTGCCGGGGGCCATCAAGGGCAATCCCGCGTCCTGACAGGGCTTGCTGCACTTACCCACAGATTCTGTGGATAACCCTGTTTATGAAACTTGTTCATCGCCCTGAAAGCCGCGCCAGTACTGGGATGCAAGGGCTGTTCAAAAAATACCGGAAGAAAAATGTTTGTATAAAAATCAAATAGTTAGATGCGACAGGAGAAAACTCTGTCGAGCCGGGACGGGTAACAAAAGGGAGCGTCAGCAGCAAGAAGGATCTTGTGCATTAAAATTGGCAGAGGAGGGCACTAAAGTGGATAACTTGCACCGAGATGGTGAGGAATTGGCTCCCCCGACTGGACTTGAACCAGTGACATACGGATTAACAGTCCGCCGTTCTACCGACTGAACTACGGGGGAACATCAGGCAAGGAGGAGCATCATACAGAAGGTGTCCGAGGTGGTCAAGCCATTCGCGGGATGATGGCACGGGTGTACCGCTGCCAGCCCCTCGGTTACACTGCTCTCCTGCTGTTTTGTGTCGGGAGTGTTCATGAGCAAATTGTTCAAGTTAGCCAGCCAGTTTCAACCCGCCGGGGATCAGCCCACGGCGATTGCCCAACTGCTGAATGGCATCGAGTCAGGGCTGGCCCATCAGACCCTGCTCGGGGTGACCGGTTCGGGCAAGACCTTCACCATGGCCAACGTCATCGCCACCCTGAACCGCCCGACCATGATCCTGGCTCCCAACAAGACCCTGGCCGCCCAGCTCTATGGTGAGATGAAGGAGTTCTTCCCCGACAACGCGGTGGAGTATTTCGTCTCCTACTACGACTATTACCAGCCCGAAGCCTATGTGCCGACCACCGACACCTTTATAGAGAAGGATGCCTCGATCAACGATCACATCGAGCAGATGCGATTGTCGGCCACCAAGGCGCTGCTGGAGCGGCGCGACGTGGTGATTGTCGCCTCGGTGTCGGCCATCTATGGTCTGGGGGATCCCCAAGCTTATCTGAGCATGATGCTGCATCTCAAAGTGGGGGATGTGATCAACCAGCGGGATATCCTGCGCCGTCTCGCCGAGCTGCAGTACACCCGCAACGACATGGCGTTTCAACGCGGTACTTTCCGGGTGCGGGGGGAGGTGATAGACATCTACCCCGCCGAATCGGACAAGCTGGCCCTGCGGGTAGAACTCTTTGATGAAGAGGTGGAGCGCCTCTCCCAGTTTGATCCCCTGACCGGCGCCATCGAGCAGACGGTAGTGCGCTACACCATCTATCCCAAGACCCACTACGCTACCCCGCGTGAGACCATCCTGGGGGCCATCGAGCATATCAAAGAGGAGCTGCGAAGCCGCCGCGAGCAACTGTTGTCCCTCAACAAGCTGGTTGAAGAGCAGCGCATCAGCCAGCGTACCCAGTTCGACATGGAGATGATGCAGGAGCTGGGTTACTGCTCCGGCATAGAGAACTACAGCCGCTACCTCTCTGGCCGTGCGCCGGGGGAGCCGCCGCCCACCCTGTTTGACTACCTACCGGGGGATGGCCTGCTCATCATCGACGAGTCCCACGTCACGGTGCCGCAGATTGGCGCCATGTTCAAAGGGGACCGCTCCCGCAAGGAGACACTGGTGGAGTACGGCTTCCGGCTCCCCTCGGCGCTCGACAACCGGCCGCTCAAGTTCGACGAATTTGAAGCGCTGATGCCGCAGACGGTGTTTGTCTCGGCGACTCCCGGCCCCTACGAGCTGGAGAAGTCCGGCGGCGATGTGGTGCAGCAGGTGGTGCGCCCAACCGGCTTGCTCGATCCGGAGATCGAGGTGCGTCCGGTGACTACTCAGGTGGACGATCTGCTCTCCGAGATCCGCAAACGGGTTGCGGTGGAGGAGCGGGTGCTGGTCACAACCCTGACCAAGCGGATGGCGGAAGACTTGACCGAGTATCTGGCGGAGCACGACGTCAAGGTGCGCTACCTCCACTCCGATATCGACACGGTCGAACGGGTGGAGATCATCCGCGATCTGCGCCTCGGCAAGTTCGATGTACTGGTGGGCATCAACCTGCTGCGGGAAGGTCTCGACATGCCGGAGGTGTCGCTGGTGGCGATTCTGGATGCGGATAAAGAGGGCTTCCTGCGCTCGACCCGCTCGCTGATCCAGACCATCGGCCGGGCGGCGCGTAACCTCAACGGCAAGGTCATTCTCTACGGCGATACCATCACCAACTCGATGAAGGTAGCCATTGAGGAGACCGAGCGGCGCCGCGCCTTGCAGCATGCCCATAACCTCAAGCATGGCATCACCCCCAAAGGGCTCAACAAATCCATTGGCGATGTGATGGACATGGGGGGCAGCCGCACGGCAGGCAAACCAGGCAAGGGGATGCGCAAGGCAGCCGAGCCGCAAGGGGAATACCATGTCCGCTCAGCCAGCGAGATTGCCAAAGAGATCAAGCGGATGGAGGAGCAGATGTTCCAACATGCCCGGGATCTGGAGTTCGAACAGGCGGCGGCACTACGGGATCAGATCCAGCAGTTGCGCAGCGAGTTGATCGAGTCATGAGCCGCAAACGCTGGCTTGTCTGGCAACGACTTCGTCGTCTCTATCAGGGCTTTCGCCATCCTTGTACCCCCTGGTGGGCGAGGGGCCTGGTGATCCTTATCCTGCTCTATGGTATCAGTCCGGTGGATCTTATCCCTGACGTGGTGCCCTTGCTGGGGTGGTTCGATGATGTGACCCTGCTGCTGGTGTTGCTATGGGGCTGGGAGCGTTGTTTGCCCCCCGCAGTGCGCAGCGAGCTGGAACAGGTCTCCTAGTTCACCTTTTCAACACGGCGCTCGGCATCTCTCTTTGTGCTCCCACCCTCGCAGGAAGCGGAAAAGCGGTTTCATTTGAAGGTGGGCACTGCGGGATGAAAAAGAGGCTAGCCCGGTGATTGTCGCCCGGATGGCATTGGCGTAGACTCCACGCCGTTCACTTTATGGGTATGGAAAAAATGGATCTGATCCTCTTTGCAATCGACTTTATTCTGCACGTTGACGTGCATTTGAAAGAGCTGTTCGAGAACTATGGCGTCTGGGTTTACGCCATCCTGTTTCTCATCATCTTCTGTGAAACCGGGTTGGTAGTGACGCCGTTCCTGCCGGGTGACTCCCTGCTGTTTGCCGCCGGTGCGCTTACCGTGGGCAGCGTGCTGGACGTCCATACCCTGGCGGCCGTGCTGATCATCGCTGCCGTGTTGGGCAACGTGGTCAACTACACCATTGGTCACTTCTTCGGCGAGCAGCTGTTCCGCAACCCGGACTCCAAAATCTTCCGACGGGATTATCTGGAGAAGACCCACGCCTTCTATGCCAAGCATGGCGGCAAGACCATCATCATCACCCGCTTCCTGCCCATCGTGCGTACCTTTGCGCCGTTCGTGGCAGGGATGGGGGCCATGACCTATCCGCGCTTCCTGGCGTTCAACCTGGTTGGCGGCCTGCTGTGGGTACTCTCCTTCGTCTATGCCGGTCACTTCTTTGGCAATCTGCCGGTGGTGCGTCACAACTTTACCCTGCTGATCTTCGGCATCATCGGTATCTCCCTGTTGCCCATGGTAATCGGCGCGGTCAAGGCCAAGATGAGTACAGTCAAGGCATAACCAGAAATACGGTCAACCAGAACGAGAAGGGGGAGCCATTATGGCTCCCCCCTTTTTATCTCCACACGGGCATGACACTCAGTTGCAGCAGCGCCCTTTCACCAGATTGCCGATGGCCACCACGGTGAAGACCAACAGGTAAGCGGCAAAGATGACAACCAGCCACTGGGGCATGGAGTAACCGAGGAACTGCCAGGTGATCTGGGCACAATCCCCTTCCGGCATAAAGAGCCAGGGGAGCCACTGATCGAGCGGAGCCCAGCTCGGGAAGTCGGCAAACGGGCTGCAGACGTTGAACGGGGAGGGGTTAACCTGATAGTCCACATGCTTGAGGGCCAGCTGGAAGCCGCGGAAGGCACTGTAGCCCCACAGCAACATGGCACTCCAGCGAACATACCACTTATCCGGCGCCACCATGCCGAGCAGACCTGCGGCCAGCACACCCAGGGTCGCCAACCGTTCGTAAACACACATCACGCACGGGGAGAGGCCCAGCACATGCTGGAAGAAGAGGGCGCACAACTCGAGGAACAGGGCTGATGCTGCCAACAGGCCCCAGGCCAGCCGATGGGCGGCAATACGGCGGAGAAACTCGATCATCTCATTGATCTCTCAGAAAAAACAGTGGCTGAATTAGAGCAGAGCGGAACCGAAAAGAAAAGGGCCCTGAAAGGGCCCTCGGAAACCGTCGCAATGGATTAATGCAGCGCCGGCTGTATCGCTGGCAGCGCACTCTCCATCACCAGCCATCCATGCTGATAGAACCACTCGGTGGCAGGACCAAGCAGCAATTCGACAGAGAAAAAGCCGATCAGCCCCAGCACCAATGTGTAGGGCAGCGCCATCCAGACCATGCGGCCATAGGAGAGACGCAGCAGCGGCGCCAATGCCGAGGTGAGCATAAACAGGAAGGCGGCCTGACCATTGGGGGTGGCGACCGACGGCAGGTTGGTACCTGTGTTGATGGCTACCGCCAGCAGATCGAACTGGGCGCGGTCGATGGCACCATTGAGCATGGCCGTCTTCACCTCATTGATGTAGACGGTGCCGACAAAGACGTTGTCACTGACCATGGAGAGCACCCCGTTGGCCAGATAGAAGAGGGCCAGCTGGTTCTCCGGTTTGGCTGCCAGTACCAGCTGGATCACCGGCTTGAACAGCTGCTGATCGATGATGACGGCGACCACGCTGAAGAAGACCGCCAGCAGGGCGGTGAAGGGGAGTGCCTCCTGGAAGGCTTTACCCAGCGAGTGCTCCTCGGTGATCCCGGTCAGGGAGGTGGCCAGCACGATGACCGAGAGGCCAATCAGACCAACGGCTGCCAGGTGCATGGCCAGACCGACGATCAGCCAGACCGCAATCAATGCCTGAACGATCAGCTTGGCCTTGTCTTGCGGGCTGCGTTTTGCCTCTTCGTAGCGGTTGTACTCCTCCATGATGGCGCGCACTGTGCCCGGCAAGCGGGCGCCATAGCCAAACCAGCGGAACTGTTCCACTAGCACGCAGGTCAGCAGACCGCAGATAAAGACGGGGACGGTGACGGGGGACATGCGAATGGCAAATTCGGCGAAGTTCCAGCTGGCTTGCTCGCCGATGATGAGGTTTTGCGGCTCACCCACCAGGGTGCAGACACCACCCAGCGCGGTGCCGATGGCGGCATGCATCATCAGGCTGCGCAGGAAAGCGCGAAAATCATCGAGATCCTGGCGATTGAGCTCGGCGACTTCCTTATCATCGGTATGGTCATGGCTGTGACCAAACTCCTTGCCGGACGAGACCTTGTGATAAATGGCGTAAAAGCCGGTGGCGACGCTGATCACCACGGCAATGACCGTCAGTGCATCGAGAAAAGCTGACAGGAAGGCTGAGACCAGACAGAAGGAGAGGGAGAGCAGGATCTTGGAGCGTACGCCGATCAGCAGCTTGGTGAAGACATAAAGCAGCAGCTGCTTCATGAAATAGATGCCTGCCACCATGAACACCAGCAACAGCAGCACTTCGATATTGGCGACCAGCTCGTGCTTGACCTGATCGGCGGAGGTCATGCCGATCAACACGGCTTCGATCGCTAGCAGACCACCCGGTTGCAGAGGGTAGCACTTGAGGGCCATGGCCAGGGTGAAGATAAACTCAACAACCAGTAACCAGCCCGCAATGAAAGGATCAAGGTGGAAGGCGATCGGATTGATCACCAGAAATAGCAAGATGGCGCTTTTATACCACTGTGGTGCATTGCCCAAGAAGTTCTTGGCGAATGCCTGCCCTAGGCTTATTGGCATGATAATGGGTCTCAACTTTGTTGTTAGGATCTGCTTCTATGCAGTCAAGGATGATTCGACCTGTGCCTCCGGATGTTGGCCTTTATCTGTCTGATTCCTCGTGATTTTAATCAAAAAGCGTGACGATTATAAATGATAGCCGATGGATCTCTGCCCATCTGTCTGTTTTATAACCACCTTGTCGGGGTTGGCTGGCTCCCTCGTGGCGATTAGATACATATTCCCAACACTATATTTGCCATATGTGAGCAGAGGACTGACCTTATGCTTGCCAGCCATCATCGCTTTGATATCATTCGTCAGCCTTTTTACGCATTACAACAGAGTCAATTCATGGTTATAAAAGCGCAGAGCCCAGCTGGGTTTGCCGAGGAATACATCATCGAGTCCATCTGGAACAATCGCTTTCCTCCCGGATCTATTCTGCCCGCCGAGCGTGAATTATCCGAGTTGATCGGGGTGACGCGGACTACCTTGCGCGAAGTGCTGCAGCGACTGGCCCGTGATGGCTGGTTGACCATACAGCATGGCAAGCCGACCAAGGTGAACAATTTCTGGGAAACCTCCGGCCTCAATATTCTGGAGACGTTGGCCCGTCTGGATCAGGACAAGGTACCTGATCTGATAGCTCAGCTGCTCTCCGCCCGTACTCACATCTGCACCATCTTTATCCGCGGGGCGATCCGTCACAATCCGGAGCAGGCCGCCGAGATCCTGCGTGGCGCAGATGGGGTCGAGAACAACGCCCAAGCTTATGCCGAGTTCGATTATCGCCTGCACCACCAGCTGGCGTTTGCTTCCGGCAATCCGATCTACGCCCTGATCCTGAACGGTTTCAAAGGATTGTACAGCCGGGTCGGCAGCTACTACTTCTCCGACAAGCAGGCCCGCGAGACCGCAGACGCCTACTACAAGACCCTGCTCAATCTGGCGGAGACCAAGAACCACGAAGCCGTGTTCATGACGGTGCGTCAGTACGGTATCGAGTCCGGCAAGCTGTGGACCCGCCTGCGTCAGGACATGCCAAGCGATCTTTGCGATAACTGATCCCTTGCCTGTGCTGTCCAAGAAACGCGCCATCCGGCGCGTTTTTTTATTCTGCCGTGTTTGTGTCTATCCTTTATTTGCGGTGGTAATTGCTTGAACTGCATGGATATTTGGCCAAAAATCTTGATCCAGCGCAAATGAACCCTGCATTTATCACTTTGGTGGCATAGGACCCAACCGCTGATTGAGGTCAAATGGAGGCATCAAGAGCGGAGCCAATATCCGCCAGAAGGAACACACCTTTCACCGGATGAAGGACACAACAATGAGTCTTCTTGAACACACCATCTGGACAGTACTGGGATACGGGGCCATGCCCTTTATCTTTCTGAGCGGATTCGTGGCGGTGGCAGTGACCTGTTGCATGCTGCTGAACGCGTTCGGGGTACAGTCCGCCGAGAAGTGAGTCGCTTCTCATGCCGCCAAATGCCAGTCTTCGGACTGGCATTTGTTTTTTGTGTTTTTTAAAGCACTTATCCCGGCAGGGAAGGGGAAATCTTTGGTCCGGATGGTCGAACCTGCCGCCGATTTTGATTACACTGGCGCCCGTATTTCCCACTCACCCTTCTCTTATCAGGTGTTCAAGGTTTTCTATGGCTCTCAAGGCAACCGTATTCAAGGCCCAGATCAGTTTGTCTGATATGGATCGCAATCTGTATCAGGACTTCTCCCTCACGCTGGCGCGCCACCCCTCCGAAACCGATGAGCGGATGATGATCCGGCTGGCGGCCTTTGCCTGGCACGCCGCCGAGCGACTGGAATTCACCAAGGGATTGAGCGCCGATGATGAACCCGAGCTCTGGTGCAAGAACTACTCGGACGAAATAGAGCTCTGGATCGAGCTGGGCCAACCCGATGAAAAACGGCTCAAAAAAGCCTGCAACCGCGCCCGTCAGGTGGTGCTCTACCTCTACGGCGGTCGTGGCACCAGCGTCTGGTGGAAGCAGAACCAGGGCAAGCTTAGCCAGCATGACAACCTCAGCATCATCGAACTCTCCGACAGCCAGACTCTGCCGCTCACCGCCATGGTCGAGCGCACCATGCAGCTCACCTGTACTATCTCAGATGGTCAGCTCTGGGTCAGTAACGGCGCACTGGAAGTGACGCTGGATCCGGTGGTGCTGATGGGCAAACCGGCCCGCGAACTGTAACGGACGCCGCCCATGTTCAGCGCCTTGCTCAATATCGTCATTCCGGTGTTCGGTGTGGTCGGGCTCGGCGCCCTCTACGGGCGATTGCGACCGGGGGCTGCGCTCGGTTACGTCAATCGAGCCAATATCGAGCTGTTTACCCCGGCGCTGGTCTTCTCCGCGCTGGTCAAGTATCCGCTGGCACTGGCGGAGCATATGCCGCTGATTGCGGCGGGGGCGCTGGTTATTCTGTTACCCGGTCTGCTGCTCGCGCTGCTCAAACTCAAAGGGATTGAGCGGGCAGCCCTGATCTTGCCCGCCATGTTCCGAAATACCGGCAATCTCGGTATCCCCTTGATGGTGCTGGCGTTTGGCGAGCAGCAACTGGGGGCCATCGTGATCCTCTTTGTGCTCTCCAATCTGCTGCACTTTTCGGTCGGCATGTTTATCCTTTCGGCAAATACCTCCCGCTGGCTGTGGCTGCGCAGCCCGGTACTGTGGGCCGCGCTGGCCGGTTTGCTGGTGGCCAACCTGCACATTACGCTGCCGGAATATGTGGTCACTACGGCCTCGCTACTCGGCCAGATCTCGGTGCCCCTGATGCTCTTTGCGCTGGGTATTCGCCTGATGGAGGGAGAGCTCGATCACCTGGGCCTCGCGCTCAAGTGCAACCTGCTCTATCTGCTGGCGGGGGGATTGTCGCTACTGCTGGCGATCTGGCTGTTGCCCCTCAAGACGGAGTGGGTCCCGCTGTTGATGTTGTCGGTTTCCTTGCCCCCTGCGGTCTTGAATTACATGCTCTGCGAGCAGTATCACTGTCAGCCGGACAAGGTGGCCAGTATCGTGCTCGGCGGCAATGCCCTCTCTGTGCTGGTGATCCCGCTGGCGGTCTGGTTGGCACTTCATCTGCCCGGCTAAGCCAGATTGCATCGCTGCGGCGGTGCGACTCACTGGTCTATTGCTTGATCGAACCGAGTCGCAGTAGTTAGCATCTCATCCATGCGATTTCTGTCCAACATTGCCTCCGTGATACATCTGTCGTCCCCTTATCCGGCCCCCGGCCCCCGAGCCCCGGGCCTAACGGCGACAGCTATAGTTGAAACAGAGCTGACTGACACTGTTTAACCAATGCCAGTGAGGGAAACCGGATGAGCACAAGTGAGCAATCTGATCCTGTGGGGCAGGCAAAATCGCGCTATGACCCGGCATTGCCTACCGGTTATGACTGGCGCAGACACCGCCGTTTTATTCTCAGTGGCGGTGGTTACAAGGCAGAATGCAGCCGTCGTAACTGGTTTCTGGAGTTGCTCAACCCGGTGCCCTATGTGGTGGTGCGCGACATAGCCATCGGAGGCATCGGTATTCTGGGGGCCATACGGTTGAAGGAGGGGGATGAGCTGGTGATTGCCATTCCCTCTGGCGAGAAACTGCGCGGTCTGGTCGTGAGATCCCAGCCAGACCCACTCTTTCCCAAACTCTATCGCACCGGTATTCGTCTGCATCGATATCCGACGGCCGAGCTGTTTGCCCGCTGGCAAAGTTACATTCAGCCGCAAGATAAAGCGGATTTCGACCATGAGTGCCAAGTCTTGAAACAGGTACGTGGCGCGTGAGCCAAATGCCATTTCAGTGGTTGTTTTCCCCACAGTCAGCATGATTTGTCGATGGACTTTGCGGATCAGCAGGCTTGGCTGTTCCGAGTGGTTTATCTTGCTGCATGTGTTTTCATCTTTATGTTTTTATTGAATTTTATCTGTACCTCTGAAGTCGCGGAGGATGCAGATCATTTTCCCTTTTCGTGATCCCCCCCGAAGTAGTTCCCCCTGATATCCCTTAGTATCTGGCCAGCATGACTCCCTTTAGGGGGAAGATAACAAGAACAAAAAGGAATGATGGATGAGATCCGTGAGCAACCAGTGTCTGTTGATGCAGATCCAGCCGACCATCTTGCGCTTTGCCAAGATGCTGGCGAGTGTGCTGCAGCTTGAGGTCGAGATTGTGGATGCCGATATGGTTCGGGTGGCTGGCACCGGGCCCTATGGCAAGTTCTTCGGACGTCAGCTGGAGGGGGATTCCCGCCTGCTGCGCTATGTGATTGATAATCAGCGGGAGAAGATCGTTACCCACACCAGCGATGATCCCGTGTGTGACGGCTGTACCTGCAAGGAGAGCTGCCGTGAGCGCGCCTTCCTCGGGGTGCCCATCATGGTGGACGAGCGCTGCATAGGGGTGATCAGTCTGGTGGCCTTCAGCGACGAGCAGCAGGCGCGCCTCAACAACAATCTGCAGGATGTGTGCGACTATGTGCGCCACATCTCCACTATCTTTGTGGCCAAGTTGCTCGATTCACGCGGGCTGTCGGACGGGGTCAACAAGGTGTTCCTCAATCTGATGACCAATATGGATCAGGGTTGCCTGCTGCTCGATGACAAGAGTCAACTGCTCTACGCCAACGAGGCGGCACTCCATCATCTGGGTTGCCAGCAGGAACAGCTGCAGGGGCGCGAAGTGGGGATCCGCCCGCTCACCTTCTCCCAGCAGGGGCTGAGTGGTCATCTTCAGCACATCATCACTTTTGAAGGTCGTCAGGAGCTGATCATCGGCCAGCTACATCATGTGCAGGGCCAGCAGCTCTTTCTGATGGCGTTTCACCAGTCCCACTCCGGTCAGGTTCAGGAGCCGGATCCGGATGTGCGGATCGATCAGCTGATCGGCGAGAGCAAGCCGATGCGCACCCTCAAACGACTGCTGCACCGCATCGCCCAGAGTCCCTCCAGCGTGCTGATTTGTGGCGAGAGCGGCACCGGTAAAGAAGTGGTGGCCCGCGCCGTCCATCGCCTCAGTCCGCGTCAGGACAAGCCTTTTATTGCCATCAACTGTGCCGCCATTCCCGAACAACTGCTGGAGAGCGAGCTGTTTGGCTATGTGAAGGGCTCCTTTACTGGCGCCTCCAGCGGCGGCAAGCAGGGCCTTATTCAGGCGGCCCATCAGGGCACCCTGTTCCTCGACGAGATTGGCGACATGCCGCTCACCATGCAGGCCAAGCTGCTGCGAGTGCTGGAGCTGCGGGAGGTGACCCCCATCGGTGCCAGCCGACCGGTGCCGGTGGATATCCGCATCATCGCCGCCACTCACCAGCATCTCGATCAATACATCGCCGAAGGGAAGTTTCGCGAGGATCTCTACTACCGCATCAACGTCATCCCCCTCAACCTGCCGCCACTGCGGGAGCGGGAAGGGGACGTGGAGCTGCTGACCCACTACTTCCTCAACCTGCACACCAGCCGCATCGGCATCGTCTATCCCGGTCTGGCACCCGAGGTGATGGCGCTGCTCAAGGGGTATCGCTGGCCGGGCAACGTGCGCGAGCTCAGCAACCTCATCGAATATCTGGTCAACGTCAGCCAGGCGGGCGAGGTGATTGACGCCAGCCTGCTGCCCCCCAACATCATCCGCAATCAGGAGCCCCATCACGTCTCCGCCCAGTCGATCCCGGTGACCAATCTGGATGCGGCGTTCAATGTGCCTGCCACAGCGCCGCTCGCCGCCACGCCGGAGAAACTGCCTGAACCCGTCCCTGGTGAGAGCGGCCTTGAGAGCATGGAGAAACAGATGATAGAAGAGACCCTGCAGCGGCTCGGCAACAAGAAACTGGCCGCACAGGCGCTGGGGATTGGGATTGCTACCCTCTATCGCAAGATAAAGAAGTACGAGATTGCCGTGCAGAGCTGAGGCGCTGGCGACATCTATCCGGCCCGTGTCGTTTATCAGACGACACGGGTTTTTTTATGGGAACAAGGTTCTGCGCCATTGCCGAATTGTGCTGAACGGAGTGGCGGGGCAGGGGAGTGGCGGCATGGCAGAATGCAAAAAGCCCGCTCGATTAGCGGGCTTTTTTAATCTGGTGCGTCCTAGTGGATTCGAACCACCGACCCCCACCATGTCAAGGTGATGCTCTAACCAGCTGAGCTAAGGACGC
>NZ_JAAKOE010000034.1:0-2980 GCF_049171255.1 Aeromonas sp. 603757
TGCTCTTTAACAATCTGGAAAGCTGATTTAAAAAGTAGTTCTCAAACATTTGTTACAAGTGCTTTGGAAACTTCTTGGCGAAAACCAAATTTTATTTGGTCCTTGTTGTACGACAACAGGCTGTGCCGGTTTCACCGACACTTCTTGGGGTTGTATGGTTAAGTGACTAAGCGTACATGGTGGATGCCTTGGCAGTCAGAGGCGATGAAGGACGTACTAACCTGCGATAAGCTGTGAGAAGTCGGTAAGAGACGCTATTACTCACAGATTTCCGAATGGGGAAACCCACCCGAGATAACTCGGGTATCTGTTACTGAATACATAGGTAACAGAGGCGAACCGGGAGAACTGAAACATCTAAGTACCCCGAGGAAAAGAAATCAACCGAGATTCCCTCAGTAGCGGCGAGCGAACGGGGATTAGCCCTTAAGCATCTTGGAAGTTAGTGGAACGGTCCTGGAAAGGCCGGCGATACAGGGTGATAGCCCCGTACACGAAAACAACCTTGATGTGAAATCGAGTAGGGCGGGACACGTGACATCCTGTCTGAATATGGGGGGACCATCCTCCAAGGCTAAATACTCCTGACTGACCGATAGTGAACCAGTACCGTGAGGGAAAGGCGAAAAGAACCCCTGTGAGG
Source organism: Aeromonas sp. 603757 (assembly GCF_049171255.1). Lineage (NCBI taxonomy): Bacteria > Pseudomonadati > Pseudomonadota > Gammaproteobacteria > Aeromonadales > Aeromonadaceae > Aeromonas > Aeromonas sp. 603757. Next base: position 644 of record NZ_JAAKOE010000034.1, read on the forward strand.
GGAGTGAAATAGAACCTGAAACCGTGTACGTACAAGCAGTGGGAGCCCTTCGGGGTGACTGCGTACCTTTTGTATAATGGGTCAGCGACTTACATTTTGTAGCGAGGTTAACCGTATAGGGGAGCCGTAGGGAAACCGAGTCTTAACTGGGCGTCTAGTTGCAAGGTGTAGACCCGAAACCGGGTGATCTAGCCATGGGCAGGTTGAAGGTTGAGTAACATCAACTGGAGGACCGAACCCACTAACGTTGCAAAGTTAGGGGATGACCTGTGGCTGGGGGTGAAAGGCCAATCAAACTCGGAGATAGCTGGTTCTCCCCGAAAGCTATTTAGGTAGCGCCTCGGACGAATACTACTGGGGGTAGAGCACTGTTTGGGCTAGGGGGTCATCCCGACTTACCAACCCCATGCAAACTCCGAATACCAGTAAGTAATATCCGGGAGACACACGGCGGGTGCTAACGTCCGTCGTGAAGAGGGAAACAACCCAGACCGCCGGCTAAGGTCCCAAAGTTCTGGTTAAGTGGGAAACGATGTGGGAAGGCTCAGACAGCTAGGATGTTGGCTTAGAAGCAGCCATCATTTAAAGAAAGCGTAATAGCTCACTAGTCGAGTCGGCCTGCGCGGAAGATGTAACGGGGCTCAAACCAGGCACCGAAGCCGCGGATTCACGCTAAGCGTGAGTGGTAGGGGAGCGTTCTGTAAGTCTGCGAAGGTGTATCGAGAGGTATGCTGGAGATATCAGAAGTGCGAATGCTGACGTAAGTAACGATAAAGGGGGTGAAAAGCCTCCTCGCCGGAAGACCAAGGGTTCCTGTCCAACGTTAATCGGGGCAGGGTGAGTCGACCCCTAAGGCGAGGCCGAAAGGCGTAGTCGATGGGAAGCAGGTTAATATTCCTGCACGACTTGTAATTGCGATGGGGGGACGGAGAAGGCTAGGTGGGCCAGGCGACGGTTGTCCTGGTGAAAGTGCGTAGGTGGTGTTTCTAGGCAAATCCGGAGACACAACACTGAGACACGAGACGAACACACTACGGTGTGGAAGCCATTGATGCCCTGCTTCCAGGAAAAGCCTCTAAGCTTCAGATTACAAGTCATCGTACCCCAAACCGACACAGGTGGTCGGGTAGAGAATACCAAGGCGCTTGAGAGAACTCGGGTGAAGGAACTAGGCAAAATAGAACCGTAACTTCGGGAGAAGGTTCGCTCTTGACAGTGAAGTCCCTTGCGGATGGAGCAGTTGGGAGTCGCAGTGACCAGATGGCTGGGACTGTTTATCAAAAACACAGCACTCTGCAAACACGAAAGTGGACGTATAGGGTGTGACACCTGCCCGGTGCCGGAAGGTTAATTGATGGGGTTAGCGCAAGCGAAGCTCTTGATCGAAGCCCCGGTAAACGGCGGCCGTAACTATAACGGTCCTAAGGTAGCGAAATTCCTTGTCGGGTAAGTTCCGACCTGCACGAATGGTGTAACCATGGCCATGCTGTCTCCACCCGAGACTCAGTGAAATCGAATTCGCCGTGAAGATGCGGTGTACCCGCGGCTAGACGGAAAGACCCCGTGAACCTTTACTACAGCTTGGCACTGAACATTGAACCTACATGTGTAGGATAGGTGGGAGGCTTTGAAGGCGTGACGCCAGTTGCGCTGGAGCCGTCCTTGAAATACCACCCTTGTATGTTTGATGTTCTAACGCAGGGCCCTGAATCGGGCTCGCGGACAGTGCCTGGTGGGTAGTTTGACTGGGGCGGTCTCCTCCCAAAGAGTAACGGAGGAGCACGAAGGTTGGCTAATCCTGGTCGGACATCAGGAGGTTAGTGCAATGGCATAAGCCAGCTTAACTGCGAGACGGACAGGTCGAGCAGGTACGAAAGTAGGTCATAGTGATCCGGTGGTTCTGAATGGAAGGGCCATCGCTCAACGGATAAAAGGTACTCCGGGGATAACAGGCTGATACCGCCCAAGAGTTCATATCGACGGCGGTGTTTGGCACCTCGATGTCGGCTCATCACATCCTGGGGCTGAAGTCGGTCCCAAGGGTATGGCTGTTCGCCATTTAAAGTGGTACGCGAGCTGGGTTCAGAACGTCGTGAGACAGTTCGGTCCCTATCTGCCGTGGGCGTTGGATGATTGAAGGGAGTTGCTCCTAGTACGAGAGGACCGGAGTGAACGAACCTCTGGTGTTCGGGTTGTCACGCCAGTGGCACTGCCCGGTAGCTAAGTTCGGAATCGATAACCGCTGAAAGCATCTAAGCGGGAAGCGAGCCCTGAGATGAGTCATCCCTGACCCCTTGAGGGTCCTAAAGGGCCGTTGGAGACCACAACGTTGATAGG
>NZ_JAAKOE010000035.1:0-1744 GCF_049171255.1 Aeromonas sp. 603757
TATCCATGATGGTAGACCTCAAGGTGATGGCCTACTTCAAGATTAGCCTTTCAACACGTAATTGGGACAGAGCCAAAAAAAACCGCCGCAGGGCGCGACGGTGGGGAAAGTGAGTTCGCGTCATCCTGACGGCAAACTGTCGATGCGAGTTCAGGCATGTATCGACGGAGGCAGTATGCCAGCCAGAGCCCCTCAGACTATGTCAGCTTCGCGGTATTTTGTGACAAAGTGTGGCAAGCACTGGCGTGGCCCAATTCCCCCTACTTTGTTATGCTGCCCCTTCAAAATATGAGGGGAGAGAAGATGAAGTACCCGGTCGATACCCACACTCACACCATTGCCAGCACCCATGCCTACAGTACCATCCACGACTATCTGCCCATCGCCAGGGCCAAGGGGATCAAGCTGTTCGCCACCACGGATCATGGCCCCGAGATGGCCGATGCCCCTCATGTCTGGCACTTTGCCAACTTGCCGATATTGCCAAGAGTGGTGGATGGGGTAGGGATCCTGCGGGGTATCGAGGCCAACATCAAAAACCTGGAGGGGGAGATCGATTTTCCCGAGCGCTATGAGTCGCGCCTCGACATGATCATGGCGGGTTTTCATGAGCAGGTATTCCCTCCCTGCGATCAGGCTACCCACACCCAGGCGATGATCAACGCCATCAAGAGCGGTCGGGTCGACATGATCAGCCACCCGGGTAACCCCGCATTTCCCATCGACATTCAGGCGGTGGTCAAGGCGGCTGCGGACTATCGGGTGGCGCTGGAGATCAACAACTCCTCCTTCATTCACTCGCGCCCGGGTAGCGAAGGCAACTGCCGCGCCATCGTCGAAGCCGCGCGAGATCTGGGGGCCTACCTCACCTTCGGCTCCGATTCCCACGTCGCTTTCAGCCTCGGCGATTTTGACCACTGCCACCGTCTGGTGACCGAAGCGGGCTTCCCGCTGGAGCGGGTCTTGGTGCGTTCCCCCCGCGCCCTGCTCGATTTCCTCGAGAGTCGCGGCCGCGCCCATATCCCCGAGTTTGCCGATCTGTAAATCGGGCTCTAACACCATGAGCCAACTCATAAAATCGAGTTGGCTCAATTGACTTGCCGGTCATTTTTTATGAATGTGGAGAGCAACAAGCCGGTATAGCTCAGTTGGTAGAGCAGCGCATTCGTAATGCGAAGGTCAGGAGTTCGATTCCCCTTATCGGCACCATATAAAACAAAGGGTTGGCTTCTTGGTAAAGCTAGCTCTTTAGCGCATTTGCCCAACACCATGCCCAACACTTCACAGTGTATAGGCTGCCCATGACGGGCGGCTAACTTGTCTTGTACGCAAGAGAGAACACCAGAGGAAAATAAAAGAATCGAGGGGGGATAGGATAGGTCTGTTCGATTATGGGGGAAAATTGCATGGAGGGGAGCAGGGGGTAAGGGAGGTCTTCTTATATATGCAATGAGGCTTGAAAAAATCTCACAGAAAATATGACAAATGGCCCCCTCTGCAAGAGTCAATACAACCCCATGAGCATACTGGCTATAGGGGATAGTAATCAGATGGGGGCTGCATGTCTTGAGAGGCGTGAGGGGTAAAGTACCTCTTCTCTATCACCGGATTACTTCATCTTTCACGGCTTCATAGTAGGAATAGTGGGAGTATCGAGCGCATAAGGGTGTAGTGGTCTAATCATCCCGGACACCATTTTAGGTGGTACAGTCGCCACCATGACCTGAGGTGTTCAATGACAAGA
>NZ_JAAKOE010000037.1:0-993 GCF_049171255.1 Aeromonas sp. 603757
GGTACCATCGAACTGCCGGAAGGCGTAGAGATGGTAATGCCGGGCGACAACATCAAGATGGTTGTTACCCTGATTGCGCCGATCGCGATGGATGACGGCCTGCGTTTCGCTATCCGTGAAGGTGGCCGTACCGTAGGTGCTGGTGTTGTAGCTAAAGTTATCGCTTAATCGATACTTTAAATGCACACATGAAAGGGGTGGCTTCGGCCGCCCCTTTTGTTTTTGGGCTTTATCTGCCCTGTGAGATACTGGGCAAAACCATTGATTGAGGTAGTTTCCGTGAGCAAACCCGCCATTTTTCTGGATCGTGACGGTGTCATCAATGAAGACACTGGCTATGTCAGCCAGGTCGATGACTTCCATTTTCTGCCCGGAGTCATAGACGCCCTGCAGCTCCTCAAAAAGAAAGGCTATCTGCTGGTCGTTGTGACCAACCAGTCCGGAATCGCCCGCGGCTACTTCAGTGAAGATGACTTCATGAATCTGACCGAGTGGATGGATTGGTCACTGGCGGATCGGGATGTGGACCTCGATGGCATCTATTTCTGCCCCCATCATCCGGATCACGGCGCCCCCTGTGATTGCCGCAAACCGGAGCCAGGCATGCTGCTGTTGGCGCAACAGGAATTGGGGATCGACATGAGCCGTTCCTATATGGTGGGTGACAAGCCTTCCGATCTGAAAGCAGCGAGCAATGCCGGGGTCGGTCACAAGATCATGGTCAGAACCGGTAAGCCGGTTACCGAAACGGGTAGCGCACTGGCAGATGCCATCTATGACAACCTGCACGATTTTGCCATCGCGGTGCCTGCAGCAAGCTGATTTCGCCGGTTTAATATGCCAATTGGTGGCTTTGTGAGCGAACGAACAGCGAAAGCCATCTTTTTGCAATTATCCCCTTGCCAGAACGAATTCACTCCCTATAATGCGCCTCCATCGACAGGGCAAGCGGCAACGCAAACAACCTCGTCGATAACCTCGAAAAGCCTTTGA
>NZ_JAAKOE010000038.1:0-584 GCF_049171255.1 Aeromonas sp. 603757
ACAGATTGCTTGATTCAAATTGTTAAAGAGCGACGCAACAGTGTGTTGCTGCGGGAGTGGAATTCTACTCAACCGCCTTCTCGAGTCAAGCCTTATTTTCAAAGGCTTTTCGAGGTTACCGACGAGGTTGTTTGCGTTGCCGCTTGCCCTGTCGATGGAGGCGCATTATAGGGAACAGATTCTTTCTGACAACCCCTTATCGGCAATAAAATTGCAAAAAAGGACACTTTTTTAGTTATTCATCTCCAATCACAGCTTTTATACAAACTTATCCACAGAAACAGTCTCCAGGTTGTTAGAATGGCCGAAAACAAGGAGGCAAAGATGGACTTGCGACTGAGACCCTACAAAGGACAACGCCCGCAATTGGGCAAATGGGTATATGTAGGGCGATATCAGCTGGCTGACGATGTTCACGCCAAGTGATCCAACCATTAACCATTCACCACTCAGCAGTGGTTTGGGAACAGCGCTTACTTCTATAGAAGAACATATAGGTGAATGATGAGTTGAGGCAGTTGAGGCAGTTGAGGCAGTTGAGGCAGTTGAGGCAGTTGAGGCAGTTGAGGCAGTTGAGGCAGTTG
>NZ_JAAKOE010000039.1:0-523 GCF_049171255.1 Aeromonas sp. 603757
CATGACTGGGGTGAAGTCGTAACAAGGTAACCCTAGGGGAACCTGGGGTTGGATCACCTCCTTACCTTAAGATGTCGAAGTTGTTGAGTGTTCACACAGATTGCCTTGATTCAAAGTAGTTAGAGCAAAGACCTGATGCGAAAGCGTCAGTGCTTATCTGGCTTCGGTCAGATGAGAGAAGCCCTATCATTGGGTTTTGGGATGTGAATAATGGCGCTCGGCCTCGCAGGCTCGGCACTCGCCATTACCCAAAATCTGCACTGCTGACGCAGCGCAAAGATGATTTTGGGTCCCCTTCGTCTAGAGGCCTAGGACACCGCCCTTTCACGGCGGTAACAGGGGTTCGAATCCCCTAGGGGACGCCACTTCTCTTCGCATCTTAAGAATGCAGAGTTAAGAAGTTAATTCTTAACTCTGTTTTCTTCGGCCTTGCGCCGTTGCAAACATGCTCTTTAACAATCTGGAAAGCTGATTTAAAAAGTAGTTCTCAAACATTTGTTACAAGTGCTTTGGAAACTTCTTG